>CAZLBS010000056.1:0-7339 GCA_964557505.1 uncultured Nitrospiraceae bacterium
CTCCGCCATTGTCTCGATCTCCATGTCGTCAGCGTGTGTGCCGCCCTTGTTTAGCCCATGCGCCGCAAGTAAGGCAGAGCGGCCGCGCAAGGTGCAAGCCCGCTTCCTTCCGCTCATGTGACACATGTCCGCCCCGGAAAGGACAGGGCGGCCCGCGGGGAGTCGTGCGTGGGCATTCGAAACAGCCCTCCTCCACATCGAGATCCTTTGCGACTCGGGCAGCGTTCGGCGTTGGCCCGATATGGGCCATGCAAATGAGAAACGTCAGGACCGTCCACATCCGGCTCCCAACGCGCGCTCGGTACGGTTCAATCCCCTGCTGGGCCATTCACGTCAGCGCCTCTTCGATGCGATATGTTTGGACGTACGTTTGTTAGCAGAAAGTCTTGACGCTCATGCATTTCGAATGAAATACTCAGGCGTTAAGGGAGAACGATATGCGAACCATAATGACGGGCGCCGTTGCGGTGCTTTTGGCCATGCCCGCGATGGCCGAACCAATGATCTTCGGGCGGGACATTCGTCCGTTGCTCTCGAACAACTGCTTCGATTGCCATGGGCCGGATGATGCTGCGCGGCAGGCTGGCCTGCGGCTCGACACATTCGACGGCGCGACGCTGACACTTGCAAGCGGCAAAGCGGCGATCGTGCCGGGGGATCCCGATGCCAGCGAGTTGCTTCACCGCATCACGGCGCATGATTCACCCGATCTCATGCCGCCGCCATCTTCGAAGAAAGCGCCGCTCTCCGAAGCGCACGTCGAGCGGCTGCGCAAATGGATTCAAGAAGGCGCGGTCTATGAACCGCATTACGCGTTTGAAACGCCCGCCCGTCCGGCATTGCCAAAAGTTGCTTCTGATGACTGGGTGCGCAATCCCATTGATGCGTTTGTTCTGCGCAAGCTGGAAGCCGAGGGGCTCGCGCCTTCGCCGGAAGCAGACAGGCGGACGCTTATCCGCCGGGTCACGTTCGATCTCACGGGCCTTCCGCCCACCCCTGAGGAAGTCCGCGCGTTCGTCGATGACGAGCGTCCCGAAGCGTACGAACGCCTGGTCGACCGGCTGATGAATGCGCCCGCGCACGCGGAGCACATGGCCCGCTACTGGCTGGACATTTCCCGGTACGCCGACACCAACGGGTATCACATCGACAATGAACGCTTCATGTGGCGCTGGCGCGACTGGGTGATCGATGCGTACGCCCAAAACATGCCCTTCGACGATTTCACGGTAAATCAGCTTGCGGGCGATTTACTCGAGGAGCCTTCGAAAGAACAGTTGATCGCTACGGGCTTCAACCGCAATCACATGGTCAATTTCGAAGGCGGGGCCATCCCGGAAGAATACCGGGTGCAGTATGTCAACGACCGGGTCGAAACGACGTCGACCGCTTGGCTTGGGCTTACCATGCGCTGCGCGCAATGCCACGACCACAAGTACGATCCCATTTCGCAGCGCGAGTATTTCGAGTTGTATGCCTTCTTCAATACCGTGGCCGAGCAAGGGCTTGACGGGCAGCAAGGCAACGCCGCGCCGGTGTTGAGTGCGCCATTGCCAGAGCATGATGAGCAGCGCGCAAAGCTCGAGGCGCGCATCGCGAAGTATGAAGAGCTGCTGTATGCGCCCCGGCCCGAGTTGGACGAGGCCCAGGCGGAATGGGAGCAGGCCGAGCGCCAGCGGCTTGACGAGATGTGGGAGCCGTTAAAGCCGATGTCCGTCACATCGGCCAACGGGACGGAACTTGCCGTTCTCGACGACCAGAGTGTCGTTGCGGCGGGCCCGAATCCGGATCGCGAAACCTATACGATTACGCTGGATGGCGGCTTGACTGGCGCCACGGGTCTTCGCATGGAAGTGATGCGGGATCCCTCTATGCCGGGTATCGGCTATGGCCGTGCGGCGAATGGCAACTTCGTGTTGACCCATGTCGAAGCCGCGGTTGCGCCAGTTGATGCGCCCGAGTCGGGGCAGCCGCTTACGCTGGTATCCGCCAGCGCCAATCATTCACAGCCAGAGTACGGCATTGAGAAGACGCTCGATGGCGACGCGGCATCCGGTTGGGCCGCGCTCGAGTACGACAACGGCGACATGCTGTGGGCCTTGTTTGCGTTTGACAAGCCGCTTGCAGCGGCCGATGCGGCGCGCTTGCGCGTCACCCTGAAGTTTGAGTCGCCGCATGTGCAGCATGGCCTCGGGCGGATGCGGTTTTCGCTCAGCCATGACAAGGCGCTGGCGCCTTCCGGGTTTGGTCCCTGGTATGTGAATGGGCCCTACCAGGCTGAAGACGGGGCCGCGGCCTACGACACGGACTATGGACCTGAAGAGACTGGCATCGACCTCTCATCGACTTATGAGGATGGCCGGTTGAAATGGGTTCGGGCAACGCCGCAGTTCGAAGACGGGCAGTTGCATGATCTGCCAGGCGGCATCGCCGCGACATATCTCTACCGCACCATCGACGCTGCAAACAGCCGGATGATGACCATCACCTTGGGCAGCAACGATGCCATCAAGGCGTGGCTGAATGGCGAGGTGGTGCATGACAATAACGTGAAGCGCACCGCCGCGCCCGGCCAGGACCGGGTCGATCTCAAGCTGCGCGAGGGCCAGAACGACTTGCTCCTCAAGGTTGTGAACTACGGCAACGCCTACCAATTCGCGCTTGACCGCGCGACAGAAGAGACCGGCAGGTATCCGGTGCAGGTGGCGCATGCCCTCGCCAAAGAGGCTTCGACACGCAGCCCCAGTCAGAACAAAGCGCTTAAGGCGCATTACCGTCGCACGCATTGGGATGAATATCCACGCTATGAGCAGCGGCTTGAAGCGACGCGGCAGGGCTTGAATGATCTGGAAGGCCGCATTCCGTCGACCATGATCATGGCGGAGATGGAGACGCCGCGAGAAACCTTCATCCTCGCGCGGGGCGAATACGATCAGCCAGGCGAAAAGGTCGAGCCTTCGGTCCCAGAGGTGCTCGGAGAATTGCAGCACGAGGGCAGCCGGGCAACCCGGCTCGAGTTGGCGCAGTGGCTCGTCAGCGGCGCCCATCCCTTGACGGCTCGCGTTGTCATGAACCGCGAGTGGGGGCGGCTATTCGGCACGGGCCTCGTGAAAACCGTGGAAGACTTGGGCGTTCAGGGCGAATGGCCCTCGCACCCTGAATTGCTGGATTGGCTCGCCGTCGAGTTTGTCGAGAGCGGCTGGGACCTGCGCCACATGATGCGCCTCATGGCGACCAGCGCGGCATACCGTCAGCAGTCTACCTTGCGCGAGGAGCTGCTTGAGACGGATCCAAACAACCGCTTGCTCGCGCGAGCGCCCCGCTTCCGCATGGACGCCGAGGTGATTCGCGACAACGCCCTAGCGGTCAGCGGCTTGCTGGTGCGCCAGGTCGGCGGGAAAAGCGTCAAGCCCTATCAGCCCGAGGGCTTGTGGAAGGAAGTGGCCTATGGCTCCAGCGCCTACAGCGCCCAATTCTTCGAGCAGGATGAGGGCGAAGCGTTGTGGCGGCGCAGCATGTACACCTTCTGGAAACGCACTTCGCCGCCGCCAAGCATGATGGTCTTTGATGCGCCGAACCGTGAAACCTGCACGGCACGGCGCGAGCGCACAAATACGCCGCTCCAGGCGCTGACCTTGATGAACGACGTCCAGTTTGTGGAAGCGGCACGCTTCCTGGCGCAGCGAATGATTACCGAGGGCGGCCAAACGCCGGAAGAGCGCATCGAGTTCGCGGCACGGCTTCTCTGGGCCCGGCCGCCGAACGCGGCTGAAAAGACCGCGCTGCTCAACGCATATGAGAACTTCGCCGCGCGTTACCAGAACGACAGGGATAGCGCTTCGGCCTTGCTCGATGTCGGCGATGGCGGACGCGACGAATCGCTCGACGATGCCGAACTCGCGGCCTGGAGCCTGGTCGCCAGCGTCTTCCTCAACGCGGATGAGACGGTGACGAAAAGTTGATGTGACGTGTCAGATTGTCGGCGATGCGGCTCGTAATTTGCCGAGCTTTAGGATGCACACGGATGAAACTCGAGTATACGGTGATCGTAGAGAAAGATGAGGACGGCGCATTCTGCACTTCTGTGCCAATGCTGCCGGGTTGCTTCTCTCATGGTGATTCTGTCGAAGATGCCTTGAAGCGCACTAAGGAGGCGATCGAACTCTACATAGAAGTGCTCAGGGAAAAGCAGGAGTCTGTACCAGTAGAGTTTGAATCGACGCGGATTACTGTGAATGCCGAAGCTTCCGCGCGTTAATGCCCGGTCCGTAGCCCAGGCCTTGGAGAAAGCAGGATATGTATGCATTAGGCAAAAGGGAAGTCATGCCTTCTACGAAGATGAAACGGGCAGGCGCACGATGGTGCCGATGCATGGTGGCGATGTTCCTTTGGGTACCCTGAGAAACATTCTCCGGCAAGTCGACATGTCGATTGAAGAATTCACCCAGCTGTTGTAGCGAATCACTCAAACGAACGAAAGCGGCAACCCCATGCACCCACGACAAGAAGCAGAGCAACTCGTCACCCGGCGGCAGTTTTTTGGCAAGACGCGGGGGGGCATTGGCGCCGCGGCGCTAAGCACGCTGCTCGGATCTAAAGCGGCCGAAGCGGCGCTCGCCCCGAGCCCGGAACTCGGCGGCATGATGGGCTCGCCGCACTTCGCCCCAAAAGCCAAGCGCGTCATTTACATGTTCCAATCCGGCGGGCCGAGTCAGCTCGACTTGTTCGACTACAAGCCCAAGCTTTACGACTTGCATGGCCAGGAGCTTCCCAGTGAAGTGCGCGGCGGCCAGCGCATCACCGGAATGACTTCTGGGCAGGATTCCTTCCCAATGGTGTCCTCGCGCATGTTCGAGTTTAAGCAGCACGGGCAAAGCGGCGCCTGGGTGAGCGAACTCCTCCCGAACATTGCCAAGATTTCCGATGATGTCTGCTATCTGAAGGCGGTGAACACCGAGGCGATCAATCACGATCCAGGCATTACCTACATTCAGACCGGCAGCCAGCAGCCGGGACGGCCGAGCATGGGCGCCTGGCTCAGCTACGGCCTCGGCAGCGAAAACTTCGATTTGCCCGCGTTCATCGTGCTGATTTCGCATGGCAGCTCGAAGCGCGATGCGCAGGCCTTGTTCCAGCGTCTTTGGGGCGCGGGCTTCTTGCCGAGCGAGCATCAAGGCGTCAATTTGCGAGCGGGCGCAGACCCGGTTCTCTACCTGAGCAACCCGCCTGGGGTCGACCGCAAGACCCGCCGCCAAATGCTCGACGCACTCAACGAAGTCAATCAGGCGGCGTTGGCCAACTATGCCGACCCCGAAATCAATGCGCGCATCGCCCAGTATGAGATGGCCTACCGCATGCAGGCGAGCGTGCCCGACCTGACAGATCTGTCAGACGAGCCGGAGTACATCTTCGATCTGTACGGCGAGGATGCGCGCACGCCGGGAACGTATGCGGCCAATTGCTTGCTCGCGCGCCGTTTGGCCGAACGCGATGTGCGCTTCATTCAGCTTTACCACCGCGGCTGGGATCAGCATGGCAACTTGCCGTCTGACATTCGGCTGCAATGCAACGACGTCGACCAGGCCTCGGCGGCGCTCGTCACGGATCTGAAGCAGCGCGGCCTGCTCGAGGACACCTTGGTCATCTGGGGCGGTGAATTCGGCCGGACCACCTACTGCCAGGGTGCACTCAGCGACACCAACTACGGGCGCGATCACCACGGCCGCTGCTTCACCATGTGGATGGCCGGCGGCGGCATGAAGCCCGGCATCAGCCATGGCGAAACGGATGATTTTTGCTACAACGTCGTGGACGGCGGCGTCCACATCCACGACTTGAATGCGACCATTCTCCATCTCTTAGGCATCGACCACGAACGCTTGACCTATCGCTTCCAGGGGCGCGACTTCCGGCTCACAGATGTACATGGCCACATTGTCCAGGATATTCTGGCATAGGGCGGGGATTGTGTTTGGCCCTAGGCGGCGCGCCGTTGCCGCGGCGCCGGACTGTTCACCGTGAGCGCGGGCAAGCCCAAACGCCCCCAGCGGCGGGCTAGCAGTCCGCTCGGCGCACGGCGGCGCTCGAAGAGTTGGTTTGGCCGCTGGTTCAACCGGGACCCCCCGCCAGCGGAGGACAACACCATGAACGTGCTGGACATTTATGACGCCGAAGAAGAAGACTTGGAAGAGGTTGCCGTCCTCTTCGACCGCTACCGGATGTTTTACGGGCAAGACCCGGATCCCGATCGGGCGGAGGCGTATCTGCGCGAGCGCTTCGAGGCTGGCGAATCGCTCATTTGCGTGGCCCGGGTGGATGGCGCCGCCGTTGGGTTCACCCAGGTATATCCCCATCTATCGTCGCTGTCGCTCGGCCGCGTGCATGTGCTCAACGACATCTATGTGGAAGAAGGGCACCGGGGTGAAGGCATCGGGGTCGGGCTGCTTGAGGCCGTCCGCGAGCGGGCCATCGAATCCGGAGCCATCCGCATTGAACTCGAGACGGGGGAATTCAATAAGCGCGCACAGGCCGTCTATGAGGCCTTCGGATTCGTGCAGCAGTCCGGCATGCTGCACTACGTATTGCCGCTCAATCCGTAAAGAGGCCGCCGCCCCATGGCCGAAGGCCCCCAGGTGCTGCGCTTTGCCGAAGCATTGCACGAATGGCTCGAGGGCCAACGTGTCCTCCGCGCCCTTTCCACGCGCCAAGAACTTGATGCCGGCAGGCTAGACGGGGTTGCCGTGCGGCGGGTGTTCTGCAAAGGCAAGCATCTGTTCATCGACGTTGGCAACGGGCTTTATCTGCACAATCACCTCAAGATGCGCGGGCGCTGGCGCCGCCTGCCGTCTTCCCGAAAGCGCGTGCCGCAAGCCACATGGCTGGCATTGGACGTGGGCGAGCACTACGTATGCAACACGAGCGGCCAGCTCTTGCGCTATCTTGACGAAGCGGGCCTGCAGGCACAGCTCGAGGGCCTAGGGCCCGACATCATGGCCCGGCCCATGCCGCGCGAAGCCATTGCAGCCGTCCTTAAGGCCAGCGCATTGCCTATTTCCGAGGCGCTGCTCGACCAGCGGCTGCTCTCCGGCATCGGCAACACGGCCAAGTCAGAAGTCTTGTTCGCCGCCGGCATTCATCCAGCACGTACGGCGCATGAGCTGTCCGCGCCGCAAATCGAGCAGCTCTTGACCGCCATTGAATCGATTTGCTGGGCGAGCTATCACGACCGCGGACGATGGACCTGCCAAGTGTATTTTCGGGAAGCCCGCGCTTGCCTCCAGTGCGGCAGCCCTATTGCCGTCTGTGCACTAAAGCCAAGCCGCCGCAAGACGTTTTTCTG
>CAZLBS010000056.1:7349-11565 GCA_964557505.1 uncultured Nitrospiraceae bacterium
GTTTTTCTGTCCATCTTGCCAGCCGGCGCCGTAATGAGCAGCGCCCGCCCCGCGCGGTTCCAGACGTAACCGCGCGGCGCGGGCGTTCGCGCTGAACTCTATGACGGCCTACACCTGGGCGAAGCCGCCGTCAACCGCCAATTCGGCGCCGGTCATATATATGCTCTCGTCAGAAACCAGATAGACCGCCGCATGGGCAATGTCCTCCGGAGTGCCGAATCTGCCTAAGGGCGTCATCTGTTCGATTTGCTGACCGAACGCATCCTTCTGCTCAGACGGCAGCCCCATCCGATCGTAG
This sequence comes from uncultured Nitrospiraceae bacterium, assembly GCA_964557505.1. Taxonomy (GTDB): domain Bacteria; phylum Hydrogenedentota; class Hydrogenedentia; order Hydrogenedentales; family CAZLBS01; genus CAZLBS01. Next base: position 7,648 of record CAZLBS010000056.1, read on the forward strand.
ATGGGTGTGGCGATGGGGCCGGGCGCCACGGCATTGACGCGGATGCCTTTCGGCGCCAGTTCAGCCGCGAAGGAGCGCACCAGCGAACGCAAGGCAGCTTTCGTCGCCGCGTAGATGCTCATCCCAGCCATGCCTTTTACATCCACGGCGCTCGTGTTGTACACGATGGTACTGCCTTCCTTAAGCACAGGCAGAGCCGCTTGCGCGGTCAGCCAAGCGCCCTTCACGTTAATGTCGAACTGGCGGTCGAAATGGTCTTCACCGACTTGGTCCAGAGGGCCGGGAAGGGCTATGCCTGCATTGGCAAACACCGCGTCCACTGCGCCGAAGCGCTCTTTCGCCGCTTGAAAAAGGGCCTCGACATCCGCCCGCTTTGAAACGTCCGCGCGTACCCCGGCCGCCGCGCTGCCCAATTCCTTCACTGCTGCATCCAGCGACTCTTGGTTGCGGCCAGAGATGATCACGTTTGCGCCTTCAGCCACAAAGGCCCGCGCCGACGCAAGGCCAATGCCGCTATTGCCGCCCGTCACAACAATCTGTTTACCCGATAACCGTCCCATGGGATCGCCTCCTTTTTTGCTGTGTGGTTGTCCGCACGCTATCTGTTTCAACAAGTATTTTGCCGCCGCCATTTCCGGTCGTGATGTCTGTAATAAGTTACTTTTCGAAGGTCGCCTTCAGATTGTCGATGTACTGATCGATGAGCGATTCGAATTCGCTTTCGACCATGCCGCTGACGAGGAAGCGCGATATCTTGGGCAGGGGCACGGTAAGATCGGCGGTGTTGCTGAGGGTTACGTTTGTGCTCTTGGCATCGGCTTTGCGGATGGTCCATTTGCCCGACACGATGCCGTTGGTATCTTCTTCTTCAAACGGCTCCCAGGTCACCGTCCCGGCCTTTTTGTCGGCTGTGTATTGGCAGGTATAGATGGTCTGCAGGCTGTATTTGTCGATGCCGATCTTCTGCATTTCCCAGCGGTAGATGTTGTCGCCAAGGTCATAGAGTTCGTCGACTTTCGGGAAGTGCGACACCGATTCGGGCACGTCCGCCAGGAGCGCGAATACCTTGTCGTAGTTGGCGCGCACCTTGAAACGGCGCGTGATTTTGATGTGTACGTCGAAAGCCATGTCCCCAACCCTTCCCCAGCCAAGCGCCGCCGAGCGGATATTCGTCTAGCTCGCCGACTGCGCCTCCGCCTCACGAATGATGTTTTCGTACCAGTCGAGTTCCAAGACGCGAATGCCCTCGAGAATCTTCGGAATGTCGTCGGGCTCGAGTTGATCGTGCAATTCAAGGCAGCCCCGCAACAGTTTCCGGCCATATTCGAAGCCTTCGAGATCTTCCTTGGAATAGATCTTCGGCCGCTTGCGGACGACATCGAGCCCGCGCTCCATGATTTCAATGGCCGGCTCGAGGAACGTCGCCGTGGCCATCGCCTCGAAGAGCGCGAGCACGTCATTGCGGAATGCATCCACATCTTTCCGGGGCACATGCGCGATCACTTGGGGCATGACGTCTCCGTTTTCGAGTTCGTCATGCGTGATGCCTTCCCGTTGACAATACGCGATCATGACATCTTCGAGTTCGCGGGTCTTTTCGAAAGCTTCCATCGTGGCGCGGGTGGTCGAGGCCGCTTTGGGCAGATTGGCGCCAAATTTTCGAATCGAGCCGAGGGCGACCCCGGCCAGCGGCATGAGCTGGCGCGGCGACATGAGCATGCGCTTCACTTGGTCGCTTGCGGCATCGAGTTGTTCGCGCTCATCCGCGGGCGGGTAGATATAGGTCATGAAGAAGTCGCGCAGCGCCTCAAGCTTATCTTTCGGCAGGTCTTCAAATTCCTTGAAGCGGTGAATGTTGTCGAGCGCATACCGGCCGACCAACTGCTGCCGGTATGCGTCGATGACTGCGTGCCGCAAGGTCCTTTCCGATTCGGATGGCATGGGGCCTGCGTTCACTCCCTCAATCACGAATTCTTTGCGCAATGTTGTGTAAAGACTCAAAAGCTAAGTGTATACTCCGGCGAAAAGCTGCCGCAAGGGGAAGGGCGCGCTGCCCTGGCGTTAAGTATGCTCGAGCGAATCGCATCAGGTTCGGCCTGCCATTGCTATGGGGAAGGTGTTTTATGAAGAACGAAACCGTTTTGTTTACTGGGGCCACGGGCATTATGGGGAGCTGGGTGCTCGCGGATGCACTTGACAAGGGGATAAAGCCTGTCGTGCTGATGCGCGACGACACCGAGGCGCAGGCGCGCCAACGCATCGAAGCCGTGTTGTCGATTATTGCGCGGGGGCACACGCTCGATGAGGTCGAGATCGTACAGGGAGACGTGGCGCGGCCAGGCTTGGGCCTCGACCAGACGACCCGGAGCAGCTTGCTGCCCCGCCTTGGGGGCATCATTCACTGCGCGGCCTCGACAAGCTTCAGTCCCAAAGAGAAGATGAACCTTTGGCATACGAATGTCGTGGGCGCCCAGCATGTCCTAGATGCAGCCAAAGAAAGCACGGCGCCGTTGTATCACGTGAGCACCGCCTACATTGCCGGCACCCGGACAGGCGCCGCATTCGAAAACGAACACGATGAAAATCAGCTTTTCAAAACCGCATACGAGTACACCAAGTTTTCGGCGGAGCATCTTATCCACGAAGCCATTGCCGAAGAGGCGGTAGAAGGCGCGGTTTTTCGTCCGGCGATTATCGTCGGCGCGGCGTCCAATGGAACGATTGCCCAGTTCCTTAATTTCTATGATTTCCTGCGTCTGGCTCATGGCATGAAGCAGAGCGCGGGCGCAGCCGGAACGCGCCTTCGGGCGCTTACGCATGCCGACACCACCAAGAACATCGTGCCGGTCGATTGGGTCGCCCATGCCATGTGGTGCGTTATCGACGAGGATGGCGCCAGCGGGAAATGCTACCACTTGACCAATCCCAATCCCGTGCGGCATGGCTACCTGGTGGAGTGGATTCAGAAGTATTTGCACGACAATGGCGTGCCGCTGACCATCGAATTGGTTGATGAAATCGAAGGCGGCCGGACGCCCGTCGAGCAGCTCGTGGCCGATGCCTTGCAAGTCTTCGAGCGCTACTTGGCGGGCGAGGCCTATTACGACCGCACCAATCTGGAAGCGGCGCTTAAGGGCCGCGCCCCCTTTCCAGACATTGATTTCGACTACCTGAACACCTTGCTCGCGTATGCCGTCGGCCGAGACTGGAAGAGCGTGTTCGAGCGCTAGGCCTTGCCGTATCGCCCCATCCTCCCTGCCGCATCGACATTGCCGCTCTAAATTTTGGTTCGCGAAAGTAAGATAAAAGATTGCATTGATATTAGAGTGTGCTATAATTGGCGCATGGGAATGTGTACCGCTTTCCCGAAACCCGCAGGAGAAACGTAATGGCTACCACGAAGAGCACGCCCCGCAAAGCTTCGGCAAAGAAGCGGGCGCCAAAGCGGGGAACGTCCGCGAAGAAGAGTTCGAATGGCGCGGTCGCGCAATTCACCAATGATGCCAATGCCCTGATTGACGGAATGCGCGAAGACCTGACGCGCACCTATGAGGATGTTGGCAAGATGACCACCGAAAAGGCGTCGGCGCTCGCCCTCAACCTGGTCGAGTTTCAAAAGACGACTTTTGACAGCGCGTTCGACATGGTCACGTCGATGCAGAAGCAGACCGACAAGTTGCTGCGCGACACCATGAACAAGTCGGAGCGGATGCCGCCGGAAGGCCAGAAGGTCGTCAATGAGTGGCTCAAGCTTGTGCAGCGGGTGACCCACGACTTTACGAAGACGATGGACACCAGCTTCGATCTCGTGTCCGAATACCTGCACCGCATTCAGGAGTCGGCCAGGGAGGAAGGCGCGGCGCCTGCGAGGAAGACCGCTGCAAAGAAGAAGCCTGCCACCCGCAAAAAGACCAGCGC
>CAZLBS010000057.1:0-1078 GCA_964557505.1 uncultured Nitrospiraceae bacterium
GTAGCGGGCCTGGGCCTGCACACGCCGGGGAATTGCAGCCAGACCTCGGACGGCGCCTCGGCGGTGATTCTCATGAGCGAGAAGGCGATGAAGGATCATGGCTTGAAGCCCATCGCGAAGTTCCGGAGCTACAACGTGGCGGCAGACAACCCGAAGTATCTCGGCCCGGCACAGCTTGATGCCATTCCGCGCGCGTGCGAGCTCGCGGGTATCGGCGTGAACGATGTCGGCCTCTTCGAGATTAACGAGGCTTTTGCGTCAGTGGCCTTGCATGTGCTCAAGGGCTTGAAGCTCGACCCCGAAAAGACGAACGTGAACGGCGGCGCCATCGCGCTCGGCCACCCGCTGGGCTGCACGGGCGCCAAACTGACGGCGCAGCTGCTGCACGAGATGAAGCGGCGCGGCGAGAAGTACGGCGTTGTCACCATGTGCGTCGGCGGCGGCCAGGGGGCCGCGGGCGTGTTCGAGCTTTGCGAGAACTAGCGTCGCGATAAGGACGGCATCCGCGCCCGGCCCGGGCTCTTGGAGCACCGGGCCGGGCGTTTTCTTCTACAGCACCTGCTGTTGCATTTCGGAGCGCAGATGACCTAACTCCGCGCGGATGACGGCGGGGCACAAGGATTTACGTTGGCATACAGCTTGTTATGGCCTCCTGGAAGTTCATGGATAGGAGGAATCAAGCATGCTGGCTTATCTGCTGGTTCTCGTGCTTGTGTTGGCGATTGTAAATCCGGCGTTTTTCGTGATGGCGGGCGCGGGATTGCTGATGCTGCTGCCCCTTTTTATGACATTCTCAGCGGTGACGACAGTGCTGACGGCGCCGGCGGCGCTCGTGCAAGTAGCGGCGGATGCGCGTACGCGGCGGCGGCATGCGTTGGAACATGCCACGGTGAATGTGCTCGAGGAGCAGTTTGGCCCGCAGCCCCGCGTGGGCGGCGTGGCGCAGCGGGATGGGTTCTACATCTGGGGCGCGGAGCACTTGCCCCCGGACCTTGTGGCCGCGGCTGCTCAGCGGGGGCTGCGCCGCCTGCAAGCGGGCGAGGAGCACTTGGCTTTGCACCCGCGTTGCGGGACCTCG
>CAZLBS010000057.1:1088-11529 GCA_964557505.1 uncultured Nitrospiraceae bacterium
CCTCGCTGACCATCGCGCGTTTGTTGTTCGCCATAGTATTCTTACTTGGGCTGTTCGCACTTGGAGGCCTGACGCTTGAGGGCATTGTGTTGGCGTTCTTGGCGTCCTGGCTGTTTGGGCGGCCACTCGGGATGATGGCGCAGCGCTATTGGACCACGAGCACCGATGTGGGCTGGCTGCGCATCTCTGGCGTGCGCGTCATGGACAATCCTTATGCGGGCATGCTGGGCGCGCAGCGAAACGCGTACTTTTTTGAAGTGAACTCATATGGGATGTTGCAGGGGCTGGGACAGCGCTCAGCGATTGAACGTCTAGAGGGGAGTGTAAGGCATGAAGACGCATGAAGTGCGCGTGTATCCGTCGAAAGAGGACTGTCCGCGCGAGGCGCAATTGGCTTGGAAATTGGCGTCGGTGGCGGCGGATGACGCGCCTGTGGACGAGGCCTCACGCGAGATGGTGATCAACCGGGTCATCGACAACGCCTCCGTGGCGATCGCCGCGATCAACCGGACGCCTGTGGCGAATGCGCGCAGCCAGGCGCTGGCGCATCCGCGGGAGAACGGGGCCACGGTTTTTGGCATGCCGAGCGAGCAGCGCTTCGAGGCGGAGTGGGCTGCCTGGGCCAATGGGACGGCCGTGCGTGAACTGGATTTTCATGACACATTCCTCGCGGCGGACTATTCGCACCCGGGCGACAACATCCCCCCCATTCTCGCCGTCGCGCAGCAGTTGGGCCGGACCGGCGAAGACTTGATTCGGGGCATTTTGGCGGGCTATGAGATTCAGGTGAATCTCGTGAAAGGCATTTGCCTGCACAAGCACAAGAAGGATCACATCGCGCACATGGCGCCGGCGCAGGCGGGCGGGATCGGCGCATTGCTGCGTCTGCCCGCGGAGCAGGTGTATCAGGCGATTCAGCAAGCCGTACATCTCTCGTTTAGCACGCGCCAATCGCGCAAGGGGGAAATCTCTAGCTGGAAGGCCTACGTGCCGGGCTTTGGCGGCAAGCTCGCGATTGAGTCGGTAGACCGGGCGATGCGGGGCGAAAAGAGCCCCTCCCCCATTTACGAGGGCGAGGACAGCGTCATCGCTTACATGCTCGATGGCAAAGACGGGCGTTACGAAGTGCCGCTGCCGGAGCCGGGAGAGCCGAAGCGGGCGATTCTTGATACCTACACGAAGGAGCACTCGGCGGAGTACCAGGCGCAGGCGCTGATCGATCTCGCGTTTCGGATGCGCGAGCGGATCGAGAACTTCGACGACATCGAGTCGATCGTGTTGCACACGAGCCACCACACGCATTACGTGATCGGCACGGGCGCGAACGACCCGCAGAAGATGGACCCGAAGGCCTCTCGCGAAACCCTCGATCACTCGATCATGTACATCTTCGCGGTCGCGTTGCAGGACGGCCGCTGGCATCACGTCGACAGCTATACGCCTGAGCGGGCTTCACGCGAGGACACGGTGACGCTGTGGCACAAGATTTCGACGCAGGAAGACCCGGAGTGGACGCGCCGCTACCACTCGCATGACCCGAAAGAGAAGGCGTTCGGCGCGCGTGTCGAGATTACGTTCAAGAACGGCGAGAAGCTCGTCGATGAGCAGGCGCTGGCGAATGCGCATTCAGATGGGGCGCGTCCGTTCAAGCGCGAGAACTACATCGAGAAGTTCAAGACGCTGACGGAAGGGATCATCACGCCGGAGGAGTCGGCGCGATTCATCGACATCGTGCAGCAGTTGCCGCACCTTGGCTCGGAAGAATTGTCGATGCTCAATGTGCAGGCGCCCCTTCAAAACCTGCAGCACAACAAGCGGGATCAGCGGGGCATATTTTAGGCGCTAGGCAAGCACCTGCAAAAAAAGAGCCGCCGCTTCGAGCTTGACCCGAAGCGGCGGCTTTATTCTTTGGACTGCAGAAACCGCTTGCTTATGCGGCTTCTTGTTCGGCGGCTTCGCGCTTCTTGACTTCTTTGTCGGTGCTCATGCTGTGGCTGACGAGTTCGCACCAGAACTTGAAGGCGTCGAAGTATTGGCGCATGGCCGCGGGGCGGCGGCAATTCCAGAGCGCCTGCATGATATAGCGCGGGCGCAGGTAGTATTTGATATAGGCATACCGGACGATCTTCTCGAGTTCTTCTGGGTTCGAGTAGCCCGAGGATAAATAGGACGGGAAGTGGATGGTTTCTTTGGTCTGCATGATGTAGCCGTCGGAGCGGGCGAGCTTCTCAATGGGCGTGCCCGGATGCAGGTGGAAGGGATAGAACATCATCCAATCGGCATTGAGTTCGCAGGCGAAATCAATGGATGCCTTGCTCATTTCCGGGGTCTCGGTTGGCATGCCGAGAATCATGCTGCCGCGCACTTCCATGCCAGCTTCTTTGGCCCACTTGACCGACTTGCGCATCTCGTCGAGCGTGGTGCCTTTTTTGGTCAGGTCGAGAATTTCCTGGACACCGGATTCGAAGCCGTAGTAGAGGTTGTGGCAGCCGTGGTCGGCCATTTGCTGGAGCATCTTGCGGCGCACCCCGCGCATGTGGCCGTAGCAAGACCAGGCGAATTTGAGACCGCGATTGTCCATGCCGGTACAGAATTCATCGATCCAGCGCGAATCGACTGCGAAGGTGTCATCCCAAAAGACGATCTCCTTCATGCCTTCGTCTTTGATGAGCGGCTCGATTTCGTCGAGCATGTCTTTTGGGCTGCGGCGGCGGAAGGCCGGGGCGAAGTCGGCGCTCTGGAAACAGAACGTGCATTTGCCCCAGGAGCAGCCGCGCGACGAGATGGAGGTGGTCGCCGGTTCATACAGGGTTTGGTTTGGCAGGGGCCTGTAGGGATAGGGCCTGTAGATGTGCCGTGCCGGATGCGGCAGCGAGTCGAGGTCTTTCACTTCTTCTGCGCGTCCCGTGTAGATCGCCTCGCCTTCCGGGCCGCGGTAGGTGATGCCGGCCACCTCTCGCCACTCCTCGCGGCGGCTCAGCCGCTCGACGAGCTGGGTCAGCGGCACTTCGCCCTCGCCCGGAATGGCCACGTCGCAGCCACTGCATTCCTTCATGACGTCTTTGTGGAACGTCGTGATATGCGGGCCGCCCAGGATGACCATGCGTTCTGGTGCGCGGGCTTTGAGTTCATTGGCCAACACGTATGAGGCGTGGGCATAGACGCTCATGACGGAAATGCAGATCACATCGGGGTCTTCGTCGAGCGTTTGGCTGGCGGTCTCGTGCACGTCGAGGCCCAACACTTGGGAATCCATCAGCGTGCAGGTATGCCCTTTTTCCTCCAGACAGGCGGCGAGATGCCCTACGCCCAGCGATGGCAAGAAGCCGCGCTTCATCTTGGTCGAACTGCCGTACGATGCGCTTAAGTCGAACGGCGGCAATACGAAGGTAACCTTCATGATATGGCAGAGCCCCTATCTCGCTGCGTTATGAATCCATATGATGCGCTGCGCGAACACTGCGCCGCGAAAAAATATTTCCGCGGGTCTGGGCTGGCTCGGGACGCAGCATCACGGCCCGAGCCGCGGTTGAGCGCATGATATGGGCCCGTCAAGCCTTTGTCAAGATTAGAGATAGGGCGTGTAGAGCAGGGTTGCGTCCGCTGCGGATGGGCCTAGCCGCGGAGGGGCGAGCGGCCGCACGGGCGTTGTGCTCGATAGTAGGGTGCAACGTGCGGTGCGCTAGAAAGAACAGCCGGGGGAACAACAAAAAGGACACCGCGCACGTGGGATTTTGGGAGCGCTTGGGTTTAGGAACGCGTCCAGCGCAGGGCGCGCGCTCGAAGGATACCTTGTCTGGATTCAGGCCAATCACGGTTTCGGAAGACGTAACGCCGCTTGCGAGCGCATGGTCTTCCTTCGTACCGCTGCCCAATGCCACGCCTTTCGAGATGCTGACGGTCTACCGTTTTTTGCGCGACGCGATACCAGACGTGTCGGATGCCGTATGGACATGGAAGCGGCTGTGCCAAACGGGCTATGACATCGAAATTGCGGCGGCATCATCTGACGTGGCCAAACGGCGTGCGGAACGGCTGCTGACTGACCTGGACGCCCGCGTCAATTCCGGCGACCGGGGCATGGATGGGCTGCTCGACATTCTCTACACCTCGCTCTTCACCTATGGCGCGGCGGCTCTGGAGATCGTGCCCGCGCAAAGCCGGGAGTCGATCCACGATGTCGTGCCGATCGATGTGTGGACGGTGCGGTTCAAACGGGTGGAAGGGGCGTTGCACCCGTATCAGGTTGCCGGCGGGGAAGAAATTCCTCTGCCGAAAGAGCGCTTTGTCTACATCGGTCTGGACCGTGACGGGACCAACCCTTATGGGCGTTCGATGCTTCGTGCGATCCCGTTCGTGATCAAGATCCAGCAGCGGTTGTTTGAAGATATGGCCAAGGCGACGCATAACGCCGGCTGGTCGAAATTGCACGTGAGCTACACGCCGGAGGAACGTCAACGCGGCGAAAGCACCGAGGCATACGAGCGGCGCATTGCGGAGAACTTCGAGCGCCTTCGCGGGAAGCTGAGCGGTCTCGAAGCCGACCAAAACCTGGTCACGTACGACAATGTGAAAGTTGATTTGGTCCGGGGCGGCCAGCGCTCGACTGTTTTTTATGAGAACCATAAGGCCGTCGAGGAGCAAGTCATTACGGGCATGCATCTGATGCCCATTCTTATGGGCCGGAATTACGGCACGACTGAAACGTACGGCACGGCGCAATTCGAAATCATCAACCGGCAGGTCGCGTCGGTGAACCGGAGCGTCAAACGCTTGTTGGAACGGCTCTATAACTTTGAGCTGGCGCTTATGTGGGGCGAGGCAACCGCGAAGGTGCACATGCGGGAGAACCGGACGGTGGACGTGCTGAACGACGCCGCGGCGCGGGAGAAAGAAATTGACAATGCCTTGCGGCTCGAGGAAGCGGGATTGATTTCGAGAGAACAGGCAAGGCAGTTGCTGAACATTTAAGCGATGGCACGCGGGTTCCGCGGATGAGCCGGAGTTCCGCGGATTAGCAAGCGGCTCTGCAACCATATATGCACAGCTGAAAGGAGCACATAGCAATTGGGAACAAGCTTTTTGGGTGGGACGGCGCATTGGCGGACATTGACGATGAGCACGGCGGCGGAGGGCGACGTGGCGATTGCAAAAGGCGACGCGGTAAAGCTGTCGGCGGCGTTCGCAATTACGAACGCGACGTCCGCCGAGGATGTGCCGATTGGGCAGGCGGCCGCTGGCAGCACGGACAATGGCGCGTTGCTGCCCGTGTTGGTGAGCGGCATCGGCAAGTTTCGCTTTACGGGGGTTGCTCCTGAGGTCAACGGGGCCGCTGGCGTGTTGGCAAGCGCGACGAATGGCAAGGTCAAGAAACCTGCGTCGGGCAATGGATTCGGGCGCAATTTGAAGACGGAAATTACCAAACAAACGTTGACGCTCGCGTCGGTTCAGGCTGGCGACGAGGTGACAATCAACGGCCTTGCGTTCACCGCACATGCGTCGGCCACGGATGCGGCGAAGCGTGAGTTCAAAATCGACGGGAATGACACGGCCGACGCGGTAGCGCTGGCTGGAGTCATCAATGACTCGCGCTATGGCGTGAAGGGCGTGACCGCGGCAGCGGATGCAGGCGTGATCACGCTCTCGGCGGACGATCCAGATGAGACGCTGGTGTCCATCACAGATGCGGCGGCCACCATGACGGCAGCAGTGAGCGGCGGCAACGTGTTTGTGCTGATGTAAGCTGACACCTGCCTATTGCGCCCGCCGCTTTTAATCGCTAAACGAGCGTACGACTCGCCGTATCTGCTTAGGAGAACGCGATGCATCATGTCGACTTCCGCCATGAAGGGGAAGTGGTTGGATTTCGAGGCCGGCCACATGAGGAGGATTTGCTGGCGGCCGTGAACCAGTACACGCTGCGTGAATTGGGGCCGGATGAGATTGCGACGTTCACGCTCGAGTTGTGCCACAACCAGGTGGACCGCCATCACAGCCGCTTTCCGGAGGATGAACTCGAACACATCAACCGGCTCGTCCTGGGCCGGCCGTTTATGGAGCGTCATGACTTGCGGGGCTCTCTGCCGCGGGGAACGTTTTTTCGCTCGCGCATTGAGCGGCACGGAGAGCGCGTGAGCGTGCGGCCCGATGTCTATGTCTTGCGCACCGGGGAAAACGCCGGCTTCATTTTGAACATCGAGGGCGGCGTGTACCGGGAAACGTCGATTGGGTTCACGTTTACCACGCCGGAATGTTCTGTTTGCGGGAAGGATATCCGCACGTGCGGCCACACGCCGGGCAAGCAGTATGACGGGGATTCATGCCACTTCATCATGCGCGGCGTGACGGATGTGATTGAAGGGTCGGTGGTTTCGTCGGGCTCGCAAGGCACACGGTTCGTCTCGCAAGCACGCCTGTCCCCTTCTGGCGGACCGGCGCCGGCAATCAAGCTGCCGGCGCTGTGGGCCCGTGAATAGTGCTGAGCAGGGACGAATGGAAATGAACGAAGAGGAACGTCAAGGGGCCTTTGAAATGGTGGCCAACGTGCAGTTCAACCATCTGCGCGAAGACCTGTCGGAACTTAAGACGCGGGTGCACGGGCTTGAAACGGCGCTCTCGCGGGGCGTGATGCTGCTGCTCGCCAATTTGACGGGCGTTGCCGTAATGCTGGCGCGCGAATGGCTTTCCAGCATTGCTCCGTGAGAAGAGAAAGGGAAGTGGGTAGACATGCTTTGGTTGATTCGGGAAGAAGCCGCATTGGAAAAGCTGCCTGATATCGAGGCTGCCGAGGGCCGCTTCGTGCTGCACCGGCACAGCGATGAAGGCGGCGCGCACCTGGACTTGCGGCTGGAAGCAGGCGGGCATTTGGGCGGGTGGCGGATTGATGGGGACGCACTCGAGGGCGCTGCCGCGGCCTGCGAGAAATCGCCGCATCCGCTTGCCTGGCTGGACCATGATGGCGATGCGGAGCGGATCGATGCTGGGCGCTACGTTGTGCTTCGCAATACGCCGGTCGAACGCAAGATCTTGCTGATGGGCGAAACGTCGCAGCGACTGCTCACGTTCATCAAGGACACTTCGGTGACGCCCCGCACGATGACCCGTCTGCGCGAAGCGGCGGACAATGCTGGATGCACGCTCGAAGCGTTAGCAGACCTCGCGGCGGATGGCGTCACTGCACGGCAGCGGGCGATCGCCCGGTTATGCGGACTCGGGCGCGAGTTGGACGGCGCATCGTTTGACGAAGCGACGACGCGGCGGATGCTTTCCGGACTGCGTCTGGATGAGCTGCATCAACAATTGCGCGCATACGAAGTCCGCTTTGATCAGAAGTATCCGCCTCGACCCATCTCTCAGCCCGAAGCGCTGGACGAGGAAACAAGCGGCCAGCAACGGGCGCTGCGCATTCTTCAAACTGGTTAACTCGTTTCATCAGAGGAAGCTCCTATATGGCGACTGGCGACATCGGCGGCGTGGTCACGGAACTGGTGATTACCTGCCAAACGGGTCCTTTAGAAGAGGACAGCATTTCGGCTGGCGACGCGGTGACGCTTGTGGGTTCGCCGTATACGGTGGGCCGCACGGGCATTGCCGAAGCTGCTGTCTTCGGGCAGGCGCTGGCTGACGCTCAAGGCGAGGGCGCGCGCGTGCCGATTCGCGTGCGGGGCGTCTGTGTCTTCACGTACGAGGGCGGGGCGCCCAGCGTTGATGGCGCTTCCGGAATCGCCGCGTCGGATGCCAGCGGCAAGGTGAAAGCTCCTGCGAGCGGCAACGGCCGCGGCATTGCACTCAAAGTCGACACCGCGAGGTCCGCGGTTCATGTATTGCTTTAAGCACGACCTACAAGGAATTACATCGCAAATGTCCTACAAAGAGGATCTTGTCCGGGAGCGGGTGGCGTTCTTGAGCCGTCCGGTGGACCAGTTGCGTCAACTGCGCGGAGCGCCCCTGTATCAGGAATTGCAGGCGCTCGGGCTGACGCATCAACAATTTTTCCGCGCGATGGATGTGTCGGTGACGGATTATTGCGCGCAGGAATTCGGCGTTGATTTGAGCCGGATTTCGGTGGAGCGCTTTTTCGGCTCGGATCCCAACGCGAAGTGGCTTTTTCCCGACATTGTGCGGGAATCGGTGGTTGCGGGGATGCAGCGCAAGCCGTATTACCCGGGCCTAATCGTTCGCGACGAGCCGGTACAGGGCACGCACTACGATGTGGCCTATGTTGAAGAATCCGCGGAAGAGCAGGAATTGCGCGGCGTGGCGGAAGGCGCGGCCATTCCAGAATCGGAGATCACCTACGGGAACCGCACGATCAAATTGCAGAAGCTGGGGCGCGGCGTCGTGGCTTCGTATGAAGCCGTGCGGCGGATGTCCCTGGATGTGTTGCGCGTTCATCTGATGCGGATCGGGGAGCGGCTGGGGCGCGTGCTCGACGCGCGGCTGGCGACGGTGCTGTTCAGTGGGGACAGTTCGGGCAATACGGCCCCTGCCTCGGTTGATACGGCCGCTGCCAACACATGGGCCTACAGCGATTTGCTGGGCGCCTATCTCACCTTGCAAGGGGAGCACGGCTTCACGCCGACGCACCTGGTCACGAGCATTGGCACGGCCCAATCCATCCTGACGCTGACGGAGTTCAAGGACGCGGCCCTCTTTGATGCGGTGAAGTCGGGAAGCTTGCCGACTCCTCTTGGCGCAACGCTTGTGCCCATCGCCTCGGTGCCGGATGGGGCGGCGTGCATGTTCGACAAGAACTTCGCGGTGCAAAAGGTAACGGAGCAAGACCTGTTGATCGAAAGCGACAAGCTGATCAATCAACAGTGGGACCGCACGTATCTGACGGTGGTCACCGATTTTGCGGTGGTGTACAACGACGCACGGCTCGTCATCAACGCTGACTGGTCGTAGCGCGGGAAGCATTTCTCTGGCGTCCGCATGTCTGCGAAGTGGGACATGCGGGCGCACTGTTTGTTCCCCTGGCAAGCAACCAACATTGAACCAATCCATGGAGTGAGGCATGGCCCTTTTTGCAAGCGAAGCCGATATTCGGGGGCGGCTCTTGCTGCCGAGCGCAGAGGAGCTGCCGGCTGAAATCGTGACGGGCGCCCTTGAGGATGCGCATGCCGCGCTGCTCGTTCGCCTCGATCCGGTACATGATTCGGCATCCCCGCCGCCGGGCTTGATCGCGGCGGAAGCGCTGCTGGCTGGCGCGGGCGTTATGCGTTGGCTGGCGGCAGGCGCTATCAGCAATGGCCGGAGCGTGCGGCTTGGCGGCCAGACAATTGCTGATACGCAATCGGATGCGCGCTGGCTGGGGTTGGCGAATGAAACCGAAGCGCGCGCCTGGGACTTGGCAAGCGCCTACTTGTTGCCGATCGGCGGCCCCGATGCGTTGGCCGCGAGCGACACGCAGCCGGTGCTGGGAGACGCTTAATCATGGTGATTTCGCTGGGCGCGATTGCATTGGACGGCGCTACGGCAAGCGTTCGCGAGGAGTACAAGGAAGCGGGGGGCAACGATGGCCGGGTCATTGTCGTGGAGGGCTGGCTGAACGGCGCCGCCGATGGCAACGCATTGGAGGCCCGCCTGGATGAGATTCTTGCTGCCGTGCCAGAGGGCAACTATACGACCTGGTTTTCAGTGCGCCCTGGCCGTGGGGCCTATGTGCGGCGGGAGGCCTTTCTTCGGGAGGTCTCCCTTGCGAAGAAAGAGGCGCACTTCAAGCTCACGCTTGCTGCGCGGGATCCGTATGACTACGCGGAGCAAGCCGAGGAAACGCATTGGACCATCGGCGCGACTGGAGATGCCCTGGTTGTGAGCAACGCCGGCAATGCGGAGGCATCTCCCGTGATTGCACTGACTGCCGTTCAGGACCTGGTGACGCCGGCGCTGTCTGATGGCATACGCACCATTACGTATGGCGGCGTTGTGCCGGCGGGGAGCCGGTTTACGGTTGATGCCGCCGAAGCACGCGTGCTTGTGGATGAAGACGACGTTACGCCCTACACGGATGGCCCGTTTCCGTCCGTGGCCCCACCTGCAACCTCTCTTACGTATCTCGGATCGATGGGCAGCCCGCATGAAGCTTCCGGCATCGTGACGGTGCGGGCGCGGTGGTGGTAGCGCTATGGAGTACACAATCGAGATCTATGATTTGGCTGGGCGCCGGGTCGAGCGGTTTACCGAGGCGCCGCTGCTCGAGGCGCGCCGTGGCCTGCCCGATGGCCAGGACGTGGTGCGCGGGCTGCTTCCGCTGTCGACGGAAAACCTTGGCGCGGGCTATACCGTCCGGGAGTTCGTCGAGGGTGTCTGGTTTTGCGATGCCGCCGTAACGCAAACGGCACCTGCCTGGAGCGACACGCGTAAGCTGATCCTCGATCAGTACGTGCCGTTTCACGAAATCGTCGCGTTCGAAGCGGAACGCGGCCCGGCGGCTGGAAAC
>CAZLBS010000058.1:0-11520 GCA_964557505.1 uncultured Nitrospiraceae bacterium
GTGACTTCCGATTGCGGCAGGCCGGCGACAAGATTGCCGCCGCCCAGAACATCGGCGGCAGCAAAATGGGATAGGGCCGGGCCCGCACGGTATGCGAGCTTGCGGAGCAACGTGTCATCGGCCATCTGCATGGCCGCCGTAATGCCGCTGCGGAGCGGGTAACGTCCCGTGAGAAGCCCGGCGCGCGAGGGCGAACACACGGGGGCACTGGCGTAGGCCTGTGTGAAAAGCGCCCCCTGTTGCGCAAGCGCATCGGTATAAGGGGTTTCAATTACGCTGCCGCCATAGCAGCCCAGGTCGCCATAGCCGAGATCGTCGGCGAGAATGAGAACGATGTTCGGCTGGCGTACCGGGGCCTCTTCCGGTGCCGTGCCCGCTGCCGAGACATCATCGCGAAAATCGTCCCGGGCGATGTCATACCGCACGGGCGTGAGCCGGCTGAAGAGCAGCACCAAGCCTAGCGAGGCGATCAGAACAGAAAAGCTGATGACGAGGAGAAGCCGCTGGAGGCTGCGCATGACCATGCCTATTGTGTTCTCCAAATGAGCAGTGATTCGCCGAGAAGCGGATCCTGCCGGTATGACCCCAGAAAGGGCAACCCGGCGTACAGCGGGGGTATATGCTGAAGGTGTGGCAGCTGATCTCAACGCTTCGGAGGAAGGGGGCCCATGGGAATCGATAAGGTACAGGGGCTGATGCCTCTGGCATGCGCCTGGGTTGGCGTGCTGGCAGGCGTTCTTGGCGCGGGCTTCACGGCGCTGATTTTGAATGCGGCCCTTGGCGAAGGAGCAGGGGCCGGCATGGCCCTCATCTTCCTTGGCCTGGGAACCGTACCTATGTGTATCGGTAGCGCCTTTTACGTACTCGCACTTCTCTCACACCAAGTTCGGCGCAATCCGGCCCTGCGGTACGCCGGTGCATTCCTGGCAATGATGTGGCTGCTTGCCATCAGCCTTGGTCTTGCCCTGTCGTTCGCATAGCGCCACGGCCGCGCACCGCGGCCGCGGGCGTGCTTGTACGTTATGACGGGGATGCAGTCTTACCTAGACAAAAGAAAGCCGCCGGCAACCCGCCGGCGGCTTTCTTGGCGTTTATGGGGTACGTGGACAAAGCGCTACTAGATATTGGCTGGGTGAGCGCGGCGCAGACGGCCCAGCATGGCAGCGCCCAAGATGGCGAGCGCAAGCATGACCCAGAGCACGATGCCATCAAGACTCGCCACCGCGAAGTCGCTTGCATCATAGGGATTCGTGCCGAACGCAGCTTCCTCCTCGTCGGACGACCCGTCTCCGTCGCTGTCCAGATCGAGGAAGTTCGGGATGAGATCGCCGTCGGGGTCGCCATTCAACTCCTCGGAGTCCAGCAAGCCGTCGCCATCCGAGTCGTCATCGATAAGATTTGGCACGCCATCGCCATCAGGGTCCGTAAACCCTTCGTCCGCGTCGCTGATGCCGTCGTTGTCGTCGTCGGCGTCAAGCTCATTCGTCTGCCCATCGTTGTCGAAATCGAGCAGGCTCGGGTCCGACGCATCGTCGATGCCGTCGCCATCATCATCCGTGTCCACCGAATTCAACACCCCATCATTATCGGTATCGATTAAGCTGGGGTCGTTTACGTCGGCGATGCCATCTCCGTCGTCATCGAAATCACTTGCGTTGTCGATGCCGTCATTATCCGTATCGAGCGGGAAAGGATCCGAACCATCCGGAATGCCGTCGTTGTCGTCGTCGGGATCCGCCGAGTTGTTGATGCCATCGGCGTCGGTGTCCACCTTGCCGGCTACGCCAAACTTCGAAAACGTCCGTGTGCGGAACGTGATCGTGTTGTTCACAAGATCACGTCCAGTGATCCATCGGTCATCCGAGGGACCTGGAGTCGCGATCTCTTCCACCTCGATGTCGAATTGACTCGTGCCCTCATTGAACAAGAAAAGCTTCAGTTCGGCTTCGTTCAGGCCGGCAACCTCTCCGTCGGTGTAGGAGATGGTGACCTCGATGGGCGGATTGAACTGCGTGCCATCTGGACCGAAATCACGCACGACAGGAATCGCGTCCGCAACTTTCTCGCCAGGATTCTCTAGATCATCCGGAATCTCTGCTTCTTCCACAACGTCGATGGGCGTCTCAATTTGAATCTCCTGGGGCTCGCCATCCGGGAAGTCAATCACGGTCGCGGCCGGAATCTGCACCTGCGTGCCGCCGGCGTCTGCCGCTTCTTGGTCTTCCGTCGTCTCGATGTCATTGTTGCCCAGGTCGTTGCCCACCACGATGGTGCACGACTCGAGCGAAGTCGCGAAGAGGCGCAAGTCCAGCGGGCCTCCGAGTTCGTCTTGCCGGAAATAAATAAGGCGCGTACCGCCACGCGTGGGGTTGCCCACCGCCTGGTTCAGCGGTGCGGTCAGGGTGACTTGTCCGGCAGAGCCGATCGAGGTAGTCAATCCAATGTCCCACTGGCCGGCCGCCAATTGATTGAAGAAGTCTTGGTTGTAAAACACGTTGTTTAAGTCGGTCGAGTAAAGCAGCAGCTTGCCGTCCTGCGAAAAGGCGGGGGCCGTTGCAATCTGATTCGCGTCCACAAAGGCGCGTGAAGAGCGTCCGTCATTCAAGCCAGTGGGGGCCAGCGAAGAGACGGGATAGTTATAGGCCGGGTCGAGCGGCGCATTCAGGATGTCCTGCAAATCGTCGACGACATAGATGTTGCTCAAGTCTGGTCCCGGCCCTCCCATGTCGGAGTAATCCATAAAGGCAAAGCGGGAAAGGTTTGGCGCGGCGGCAGGCCATTCCACATCCCCTACAAATTCACTGGGAGTTTGATAGTTCGTCACGAATCGCGGGGCGCGGCTTGGGTCCGGGTCGCCATTTGGAAGCACCGGCGTTGCGAGGATCTGCTGCAGCGCTTGTGTGAGCGGATCCAAGCGAAGGCGCGTGATGGTTCCGGTCCATTCTGGATTGCCCGTCAAGTCGAAGACGTATGTGGTAAATCCGCCGCCGCCCTGCGGATCAAGAGTTGCGCTCTTCAACTCTGCCCACGTTTGCGAGTCGGCGCGTTGCCAGAACAATTGCATCCCGCTCGTGGGCCTCTGGTCAATCCGAATGGCCACATACGGATTGGCTGCTGCGTCTAACGAGAAACTAGTTGACTCCAAAAACGGATCAAATCCAGTGACGTCTCCGAAGAGCGTTTCCTCGGGGGTTAAGTTCAGCGAACCGATATCATTTGCGAAGCTAATGTCAACGGGGTCGTTCCCATCGAATTCGACTGCGAAACCACCACCCGCGCACTCGCTGCCAAGCAGGCCAGCGCCGCATGCGCGGATGAAATCGATCTCGAATGTGCTGCCTTCCAAACTCGGCGATTCATCCGTGAACACCCAGTTGTTGGCAGGGAGCGCCGAGATGTACATGCTGCTAAGGGTTTCCCCGAAATAAATGGCATTTGTGATGTTGCCGGTGCTCACATCAATGATGTCGTTGTCGACGAACAACCGGCTATCGTCGGCAGCCCACGTAATGGCCGTTTGCGGGATGCTGTCGAAATTGATGGTCAAGGCGCGCCAACTCGAAGGGTCGCCCAGGTCCACCAGATAGATTTCAGTTTCGAACGCTTCGCCATCTGACGGGGCCACATAGTCGACGCCATAAAAAGCCACGGTCTTGCCATCGTTGCTCAACGTGCCCCATAACGCGGCCCGCTGTCCGCCCGCGTAGAAAGCAGCATCCAACAAGGCGGCCTCGTTTTCATCGGCCAACCGGTACATGCGCTTGGCGGTTGTCGCCCGCGTCACAAAACTCGCCGCGTCCGTGCCGCCTTCGTTGCGTGCGATGATGCCGTCTACGTCCACATCGCGATCGTCGAATGTTTCCTTGACGCTCGCATAAGCGCCCTCGTCTAAGTCCACCGGCGCCCACGCTTCGCCTATCGACGCAGGGTCCTGCGAGAACGCATCAATGTCAGTAATGGCGCCCCGGCAAATCGCCAGCGCCGCGACATAGCCATACTTCGCGGCGAACGGCGGGTTTTCGCTCGCCAGCTGCGCGAGATTGGCGTTGTAAATATCAACCATGCCAGCATAATGACTAGGAGCAGATGAGCTGCTGACAATCTCCTCCGCAAGAGCGTATTCCCATTCTTCTGGAAGGCCATTGTCATCAAAGTCGTAAGTAGCCGGATCCTCGCCCACTGTCGTGGCAAAGGTGTTCCATTCCGATTCCCAAGGAATATCGCCGTCTTCCGAAATTGGCGCTTGAGCCAGCGCGCTTTGGAAACCAATGGTTACAAACAGGACGGCGCCCGCCAACTGCCATGCGTGTAAATACAACTTCCCCATCATCATGAAGCCCTTCCCTCAAGTGCCCGTTAGGCGGATAGGGCGGGCTACATGCCCGGCCATCAACCGCCGCCCAAAAACTCCGAACCCCGTTGCCTCAAGCTGCCTCACATGAGACAAATATATGCTAGACGCATTTATTCTAATATATATGTATATAGGTGTTGCGCCAACTGTTGGTGCTAGCGTCAGATGCTAGCATTACAGTAGCTGCTTGTCAATGGCCTTGCCGCCACTGTTTGGGGAGGAGCAGCGCCGTCATCCGGCCGTTTAGCGGCATGATGGAGTAAGCCGCGGACTTCAGCATCAAACGTTTTGTATGCGGGTCACTCGCTCACCGCCGCGGCAGGGTCCCAGATGGTTGCGGCGATGAAGCGCTCGGGCTGTGCTTTGGTTTCGTAGTAATACACGGTCACGCACTTGCCATCGAGGCGCTGCACGGTTCGCGGGTAGCCGATGTCCCAGCTGGCGCCGTCCGCGCGCAGGATGATTTCGCTGCTCCAGGTTTGCCCATCGTCTTGGGAGACGCGCGCGCGAATGCCATAGGGCGCGCTGCGCCAGCCGTAGGTGAGAGCAAGGTCTCCATTCGCAAGCCGCGTGAGCGTGGCGGGGTTGCCCGCATTGTCGATGCGCGGCTCCTTGAGCAAGTACCACGACTGGCCATCGTCGGGCGACATGTAGGGCTCGAGCCACCACTGCTTGCCCCCATCCATGCGGGCGCCGCGGCGGATGAATGACAAATAGCCGTGCTCGCCGATTGAAACGGTGGCGGGCATGATGGAGTACCCGTAGCCCTCGGGCGGCTCGGGGCCGATCCACCCCACGAGGGACCATGTCAGTCCGCCGTCTGTCGTTCGGATGCACAGCGGCTGGCCCTCGCTGCCGCCCGATTTCTCAGCCGCGATGAACGCGGTCGCCCGGCGCGGCCCCTCGACGATATAGTCGGTGCGCGCGAGCAGTCCGGGGCGCCCCGCATCGAGGAGCTGATAGGGCCCGGTCCAGCTATGACCGCGATCCTCCGACACGAACCACTCCCCGCCGCGAAAATTGAGGGCGAGGTCCTCTTTGGTGAAATCGTATGGCTGCCCGGGGGCGCTGCCTTCGGGCGCCTCGACGGCGCGTTCGGCGATCGTCCAGGTTTCACCCCCGTCCAAGCTGCGCGCCAGCATGTCCTCGGAGTCTTTGTCTCGATCAATGTCGTGTCCGCCCGTGGGATTTTCTTTGTAGTAGCCATGAATGAAGCCCACCAGAATCTCATCGCCCCAGCACCAAATGCCCCGGTTGGCGGGCCAGGCGGAGAAGCGGCCTTCTTCGAGGATGACAACGTGATGTTCCGGCTCGGCGGCGAGAACCGCGCCGGACCAGGCGAGCGCAGCTAGTGCGGCGGCTGCTAATGAAAGGGGATGTCGAAATCGCATGGAAGGCTCCTCTTCGTCACTGGCGTTCATCGCCGGCGCCGCATGGCCTGCTCGTACATCGCGCGAACCTGCGGCGGCATTTCGTCCAGATTGTTATAGGTGACCGTGTTGCCGTTCGCGTCCTTGAACGAGAAGGTCATCGACTGCCGGTGCTCGACGGGCACGCCCTTGGCTTCCGCATGCTGAATGTGCTCGCGTATATGAGGCGGCAGATGACGTGTATCGACCGGGGCCGAACGCGAATCGTTCGCCATGGATTCAAGCGACTCGCGCAGATGCGCGGGGATGTCGTCCATGCCGTCATACGTGCGCCATTCGACGGGACTCTTGGTAACGATTGGGGCATCGGATTGATACCTCTTCGTGACGCCCCGCCACGGAGAGTAGTCGATATTGCTCACCTCGACGAATCGCGGCGGGCCGTAGCTGAGTCCCGTTAGATGCGCGAGGGTGTCGAGCACGTCGCGGACGGGCTGGGGCGGCTGCCCCTTGCCAAGCGGTTTGTCCTTTTGCTGATAGGGCCAAAGCTCCGCGGCGATGCCCCCGAAGTCTGCTCCTTCGGGCCGGTACAAGAGGGCCACTCGCCACCGCCAGCCTTGGTGATACGTGCGAAAGAGTTCGCGGTCGATGAAGAGCTGTTCCTTCACGCTGACATCAATGCCGCCAAGCCGCTCGACAGGGATGATCGATTCCCCGCCGAAGAGCTTGTTGCGCTTGATATGCAGGTTGCCGAACTGGTCCTTAAAGATAGCGAGCCGGTTCCAGAGCAATGAGGCCGGCGCGAGGAGGCCTGCAAACCCCAACAAGCCCGCGAGCGCGCCAAACGTTGCGGTCGCGTAGGTGCGTACTTGCCCGCGGCGCCAATTGGTCATTTCATATTGATAAGCCCGGTTGCGCTCGGCTTGCGCGAAGGCTTGCTCAGCACTGCCATCATCAAAGAGAGCGCGGGTCTTGAGCTCGAGCGCTTTGGCCTCGGCCGTCTTCCCGGGCAGGGCGATGGGCTGGGCGGATTCCATGACGCCATAGTAAACCGCGCCGAAGATGCCTATGAAGAGCGCGGCCACGAATGTGACCTTCAAACGGTAGGGAAGGGTGGCCAGCGTGGGCCGAAACACGAAACGCCCGCCCTGATTGGATGTCAGCTTCCAATGAAGCATGGGCAGGGTGCGCACCCGCGTGATGCCCCTGCCGCCGCCTGGAACGTTGAACGCGAATTGCATGCCACAACCCCCTCCCTGTTGCGCGCCCTGCTCATCAAAGCACGCGCAGCCTTGTCAGTCAAGAAGGGAGGTGGCGTCAAAACCCCTTGCGCTCACGGTTCTTGCTGATGACCTCGCCGGGCAATGTGGCGGAGCCGGGCCAGAGCATGCGGCCTGGCAGAATCGACGTGTTGATGCCGGTGTGAACGTCATCGCCGATAATGGCGCCGAGCTTGCGGCGGCCCGTGTCGACATATTGCCCCTTGACCATGGCCCGCTGATTCTTGCCATCATGCCGCAGGTTGGCGATGATCGTGCCGCAGCCGAGATTCGCATGTGCACCAATGACGCTATCGCCCACGTAATTGAGGTGCGATGCGTGCGCGCCTTCCATCAGGACCGAATTCTTGATCTCGACGCCATGCCCCACGCGGCAGTGATCGCCGATGATTGAACCGGGCCTAAGCCAGCAATTTGGTCCGATGCTCGCGTGTTCGCCAATATACGATGGGCCCTCGATGACGACGCCGGCGCGCACCTCGGCGCCCTTCCCGATATAGACGTTATCGGCCACATCGGCGAAGCGATGCACGCTGCCATGGATGCCCGGCTCGAGCGCGTGCGTCACCATGAATTCGTTGGCCGCAATCAGATCCCAGGGATAGCCGATGGGCAGCCAGTAGCCTTCCATGCGCACGGCTTTGAAGAAGGCCGTTTCAGCCAAGGTCTGGATGGCGGAGGTAATCTCAATTTCGCCCCGCTCGGAAGCCGGCGTAGATTCTAGAATCTCGAAAATGGCCGCGGGCAACTTGTACGCGCCGACATTGGCGAGATTGGTGGCGGGATGCGCCGGCTTCTCGACGAGCTTCAAGACCCGGTCTTCCGTGTCGAGTTCGAATACGCCGAAGAGGCGCGGGTCGCCGACCTCGCGGCAGAGCGCGGCCTGCGGCTCGGCGGCCAGGCGCTCGAGATCGCGCGTCTCATAGAGGTCGTCGCCGTTCATGGCGATGAAGCTTTCGCTCACGGCATGCCGCACTTGCAGCAGCGCATGCCCTGTGCCCCTGCGCTCGCGCTGCTCGACATAGGTCAGCTTCATGGCGCCGAAGCTGCTCCCGAAGCGCTCGCGAATCATCTCCTGCTTGTAGCCAACGATCAGAATGACTTCGTCCACAAGCGGGGCGAGTGCTTCCAACTGATGCTGAAGAATGGGTTTGTTCAACACCGGCAGCAGCGGCTTCGGGCGCGTTAGGGTCAGCGGGGCGGTGCGGGTGGACTCTCCCGCACACATAATGACAGCCTTCATGGCGGGCGGCGCTCCTTCGTCCTTTCGGGCTCTAGATTGGTCCGTGCTTCAAACGCGGGAGTATACTCGCCCCGTCGGCCCCGAGGCGAAGCTGTGCGAGATCATTCATGCCCGAAGTGCGCGGTTCCTTCTATACCACCTTTCACCATGTTTATGGCGCCATCCAAACCGAGGACGTTGCCTGTGCGCTTTGCGGCGCTCAGCAGTTTCGCCTGCTAGGCCGCGAAGACATCTTTGAGATTCGCCGGTGTACCGCCTGCACCCTCGTCTACGTCTCGCCGCAGCCGTCGGCAGAATCCTTGCCCGCTTTCTACGAAGGCATGTATGAGGACGCCAGCGAGCAGGAAGTTGCCGCGCGCAGTTTGGGTGCGGTGGAAAAGCACATACGCCGCATTTGCCTGATGCGAAAACCGGCGGGCGGCATTCTGTGCGATGTCGGCTGCGGCTTTGGGCGGTTTCTCCACGCCATGGAGGCGACGCCGTTCGCATTGCAGGGCGTCGAGCTGAGCGAACAGGCGCGCGCCTATGCGCAGCGTTTGGCGCCCGGAGCCCTGCTGCATGCGGGCACAGCTGAAACTGCCGCCTTCGAACCCGAATCGTTCGACTGCATCACGCTCATTGCCGTCTTCGAATACGTCAAAGACCCAACCCGCGTCATGGCGAATCTTCACACGTGGCTCAAGCCGGGCGGACTGCTCGTCGTTCAAGTGCCCTACATTCAGCATTTTTTCGGGTTGAGCCGGGCGCTGCCGGTTGGCCCGCGCATTGCGTTTGAAGCGCCCCGTCATCTGTTCGATTTCTCGCCAAAGACGCTGGCGCGATTCTTTCGGGAGGCGGGCTTTCAGGACATTCGCACCGAAATCGCGCGGCCATACGCCAGCGCCAGCGCCCTGGGGCACGCCGCTATCTGGGCGGTCAAGCTGCCAGGGATGTTGCTATGGAAGCTGAGCGGGGGGCGCTACGTCTATCCCTTCGCAGCGGCCATCGTCGTGCACGGCGTGAAGCCGTCGGCTTAAGCCTGCCATCACGCCCGGGCAGGCGTGCCGACTCGAATCATTCCGCTTTCGCCGTCGACCTCGATCACGTCGCCGTCTTTGGCATGGGAAGCCAATTCGCCGATGGGATACTGCACGATGGGCATGGTCTTGTCGTACCAGACTTCTGACAGCAACACGCCTGATACGAGCAACGGGTCAGGGTGCTCGATGATGATGGCGGCGGGACCGTTTTGATCCTTGGTGAGGTCAAGCAAGACCAGCCCTGTGTGCGTCGAGCCGATGGCCGCGGGAATGACGAGCACCTTGCCCCGCACGTTCTGCTTGAACCACGGATGATGGCGGTCGTTAAACTCGGCCTTTTTCCAGGGCAGTAAATTGGCGGTCTTCGTGAATGCCGCCGTGAAGTTGACGGGCTGGTCGGTGAACAACGCAGGGCCTTTGCCATGGCCCTTTATGATGGGCTTCCCGGTGACTTCCACCCCTATTTGACTCCCGCGATGTGCAGCATGTCGTCGAAGTTGCCGTATTCGCCGCCCTCGAGATAGTAGTGCAGCTTGCCCGAATTCGTGAGCACCTGCTTGTTCTTTTTGCCGAAGCGCACGCTCAGCCCCGCCAATGGGCAGTGATCGAATATTTCGACGCCGGCTGCCAGCAACTGTTCATACAAGGGCAATTCCTTCAGGGCGTGGTAATCCGACGGCACCACGTGGAAGAAGGTGCGGCGCTTGACCTGCTTTCCGACAAAGTGCTCGCCGACCTGCTTCACCTCGTCGAGCGTCATTTGCGGGCAGCCGAAGACGACCAGCCCGGTTTCCTCCTGCTTGGGCTTGTCGAGCCGGAGACCGTCGATGTCCTTCTGCGTGATGGTGATGGTCTGCTCGGGGTCTTTGTCGAACACGGCCTCGAGCGATGGGCATTCAGGCGTGAGCCCCTCGACATGAAACATCGCGATCCCGCCTGCCGCGGCCATGGTCGCCCCAAGGTTCTTGAGTTGCACCTTGTCGAAGGGATAGTGCGTCAGCACGGGGATTTTGTCGACCAGCTTCTCGCCGATGAGATACCCCACCGCGTCGTCATCCATCTCCTCGACGTCGAGCTTGATGAGCACGTTGCCCTTGCGGTTTTCATCCCAGTGCAGCCCGAATTCGGGCGTAAGCCCCGTGACTGCCATGCAGATGTCGACCATGATCGAATTGCGGTTGCTGCGCGCGCCGATCACGCTGTTGGCATATATCACGGCGCTCGATTCCGCCCAGCCGAGAATGTCGCCAAACTCCGGCACGTTGGCCGAGTGATAGCACACGCAGGAATAGTTGCCGGTTACGCCGAGCTTCGCCAGTTGCTCTTCGTGATGCTTCTGCTTGCGGAAGGCGAGGAGGCGGTTCTGAACGCTGAAGTCGTAGCCCGGGCGCGGGTTGATCGTCGTGGGCGCCTTGACCCTGATCCCGGCGGCGACCAAGCGGTCCAGCAACTCGTAATAGCCCGAATACGCTGAGATGGCAAAGCTGCCGGTGAGGTGCGCGCTCTTGATCGGGATGAGCCGCGGCGCGTCGAACGATTCGCCATAACGTACGAGCGTCTCGAGGGCCAACCGCATCTCCGGCCCTTCTGCTCCCTTTAGGATTGCTTCCTGCTCGCTCGTCAATTCCATGGCCAATTCCCATCCTTTGAGCCCAAACCGGCGCCGCATGCAGCGCTTGCAGAAAGGGTAGTCTTAGAGAGGGGTGATTGCAAGAGACAGCCGCGTGCATGTTCGGGCTGCTTCAGGCGGAGGCAAGGACTATCTGGAGAGAGCAAGTGGAAGGAAAATGCTGAGCGACGTGCCTTCGCCAGCAGTGCTCTGGACGGAGATGGCGCCAGAATGCGCGCGGACGATGCCCAGGGCTGAGGCCAAGCCCAGGCCCCGGCCATGAAATTTGGTCGAGTAAAACGGCTCGAAAACGCGCGTCACCCGGCCGGCCTCCATTCCAATCCCCTGGTCCGCGATGCGCCATTCCAAAATGCCGCCCCTGTGCCCATTTGGAAGCCAGCTGTGAAAGGGTTCGATGACCAATGATGCGTGCACATGCGAAGAGACATGAATGTTTCCGGTGCGGCCCGCCATGGCTTCCAGGGCGTTTGTCATCACCGCGTTCAGCAGGCGGGCCAACTGCTTTACATCGCCTTCCAGCGGCGCGGTAGTCTCAAGGTTCGCCACCGTCACCGTTACACCTTCGGGCGCCCGCTTGCGTACGCTCGAGACCGCGTCCGAAATCAACAGCGCCGGGTGGACCCT
>CAZLBS010000059.1:0-9936 GCA_964557505.1 uncultured Nitrospiraceae bacterium
CGGTGATGCCGGCGTTGCCGGACGATTCGCCGATACGCTGAAGGGCGAACACAAGCCCTTGCAGGAGATCCGCTGTGGCTTGTTCCATCTGCATGTCATAGGCGCCGTCGCTTAGTAGGACCGCAGAAGTCTCATGCTCATACGCAGGCAGACCCGCGAGAAGCGCACGTATGGCCTGCATGTTGCCCTCCGCGTGCGTTGCGGCAACGTTTTCGAGGGCATCCAGCAGCGCCTGCTTGCTGCTTGTAAGGGGCGCGGCCACGCGCACGCGCCCGGCGGCCACGGCCAGCATCGCGGTATCGCCCGCCCGCATGCTGCGCACAACGTCAGCCGCACGCGCTTTGGCCATCGCGAAGCGCGTGCGGCCATCTGCCTCGATGGCATTCATGCTGGCGGAGGCGTCTACTATCAGCACATAGCGCCTCGGCTGAAAGGCTTCCCCGCTCAATTGGGGCCGCGCGATAGCGAGCGACAACAACAACAAAAACAGCAACTGGGCCAATAAAGACAGCCACTTGCGCAGCTGCGTACGCGAGGTAATGCTGTATTGCTCCTTGAGCACTTGGTCCCAGAACATCAGCGACGACACGCGGACATGGCGGCGGCGTTGCCGCAGCATGTAGAGCAGCACAATTGGAATCGCGAGGAGCAACAGCCACAGCGCGGCTGGATTGAGGAGGCTCATTGAAACAGCTTCCCCCGGCGCAGCATGTGGAGCACGGCATCATCGAATGGCACATCGGTGCGGCAGCGGACATAGCCCAGCTCGCGCGCGCGGCAAAACTGCTCGACCTTGCCGCAGTAGTCTTCGAAGATTTCGTTGTAGCGCCGTAGCATGGCCTCGGTGAGGGTCACGTCGCGCCGCAAATCCGCCTCGCTGTCTTCCAGCCGAAGATCGCCCAACAGCCCGGGTTCGGCCTCTTGCGGCGACACGACCTGAATTACAAACAAATCAAACTTTTGATGGTAGACAGAGCTGAGCCCTTTGACCACGCCTTCGGGATCGAGCAGGTCGCTGATGACAACGGCGAGCCCGCGCTTGTGTTTGCCCAATGCGAATTTGCGCAGGCTCTCATTCACCGACGTTGGCCCCTCCGCATTCCGATTCTCGAGAAAGCGCATCAATTCGTAGATGCGTCCCTTCCCCCGCACGCGCAGGTTGTTGGCAGCGCCCCCCGCGATGCTCTCCCGAAAGGGCAGCACGTGCACGCGGTCTTGACCGGCCAAGGCCAAATAGCCAATCGCGGCGGCCAACCGCCGGGCATAGTGCCATTTGTACGGCGCGCCGTAGTCCATCGACATGGACTCATCCACGAGCAGGTAGACATGCAGATCTTCCTCTTCCTCGAAGAGTTTCAGGAAGAACTGCTCCGTGCGGAAATACACGTTCCAATCGATAAAGCGAAAATCGTCGCCGGGCGAATAGGGCCGGTGATCGGCGAATTCGATGCTGACGCCCTTCTTGCGGCTGCGCCTTTCGGCCTTCATCTGGCCGGAAAGAATTTTCCGCGCGACGAGATGCAGGTAGTCCAGCCGCTGCAGGAATCCCTCTGGAAACAAGCGCTCGTTGCGGTCATCGCGCAGCGCCGGTTGCTGCTCGTTCGGAACGGTGGCCATGCAAGAACTACGCGACCGGCGCGGCAGCCGACTCGATGACGGCGTCGATCAACTGGTCGGGCGCAATGCCCTCCGCCTCGCCTTCGAAATTCAACAGCATGCGATGCCGCAGCGCCTGCTTGGCGACGTCGCGCAGATCTTCCTCGGCCAGGTGAAAGCGCCCGTCGAGCAGCGCCCGAACTTTGCCGCCGAGTATGGCCGCCTGAAGCCCCCGCGGACTCGCCCCATACTTGACATAGCGCCTGACGGAATCCGGCGCCTCGGCGTTTTCGGGATGCGTGGCGAGCAGGATGCGCACCGCGAACCGCTCGACATGCTCCGCGACCGGCACATCCCGGACAGTCAACACCAGGTCATTGATTTCAGCCGCGTTGACTACGTTCTCTGCCGTAGGCATTTCCCGCCGCGTCGTCCGGCGGGCAACTTCAATCAAGTCCTCCTCGAGCGGATAGGGCACATTCAGCTTGAAGATAAAGCGGTCGAGCTGCGCTTCCGGTAGCGGATAGGTGCCTTCCATCTCCAGGGGGTTTTGCGTCGCAATGACGAAGAAGGGCCGGTCAAGCTTGAGGCTGTCGCCCGACACCGTCACCTGCTTTTCCTGCATGGCCTCGAGCAGGGCGGATTGCGTCTTCGGCGTGGCCCGGTTGATCTCGTCGGCCAGCAACACCTGGGTAAACACAGGCCCGCGCTGGAAGCTGAATTGCTTATGCCCGTGTTCGTCTTCGACCACGATGCGCGTGCCAATAATGTCGGAGGGCATGAGGTCGGGGGTAAATTGAATGCGCGAGAAGCCGCAGTCGATGCAGTCCGCCAAGGTGTGCACCAGCAGGGTCTTGCCAATGCCGGGCACTCCTTCCATCAGCACATGCCCGCCCGTGAACAAACCGGTCACGACATCGCGCACCAGCTGCCGCTGGCCGACAATGACTTTCGCGACTTCCTGCTCGATACGGGATACAGCATCGCGGAACCGCGCGGCCCGCTCTTCGAATTCGGTCGACTCGTCCACTGGGATGCAACTCCTGCCTTGCCGCGCGGCCTACTGCTCGAAGGGCAGCGCGTCGTCCTCGGCACTCGGCCGAATCGCCTTGAAGTAATCGCGCACATGCATGCGCTGCGTCAGCGGGATGGATTCCTCGCGCAGGGCCGCCTCGGCCACGGCCGCGTATTCGGCATAGAGGTCCTCCACGTTCAGCGCACTCTCGGAAAGCTGTCCGCCCGTTTGCTCGACGCGGGTCTGCGTTTCGCCTTCGTTCGCCTGGGCGCTCGCACGCAAGACGTTGCGGTAGGCCTCTTCCAGGCGCGATTCCTCGCCGGTCCCGCCGGGGTCTGCCTGCGTCCCTGCTTGCAGGCCGCCTGGGTCTTCGCTGTTCGCATTCTGCAACTGCCCCGGCATCTGGCCGGGCATCTCGCCTTGCTGGCCCGGCTGTTGCCCCTGTTGCTGCCCGCGCGCCATGCGCTGCTGTGCCTGCCGCTGCGACATGTCAGCCCGCGCCTGCGCCAAGCGCTGCCGCGCGTTCATCATCTGCTGCTGCTGGTCCGCCGCCCGCAACTTGCCCGACATTTCGCGCATGGCCCCGCTGAATTCGTCCATGTCCCCCTGGGAGAGGGCATTGGCGGCCCGCTCGGCGTCGCGCGAGAGGGATTCCTCGCTCAGTTGCCCGCGCCGCTGCCGCGCATTCTCAGACATCTCGCCCGCCGCCATTTCCATCCGGCGCTGCAAGCCTTTTCGCTGCTCCTCGCTGCCCTCGCCGCGCCGCATCTCGCGGGTCATGCGCTGCAGTTCCTCGGCGGCTTTCTTCATTTCATCGCGGCTCATGGCCTCCCCGGCTGCCTTCGACAATTCTGCAGCACTCAGATGCGGCGCCAAGTCCTGCGCCTCGTCCATCCACTCGGATGCATCGTTCGCTTCCAGTTGCTCGGCCAGCTTGGCGTCCAGCCGCGACAGCCCAATCATCACATCACGCGGCGTGGCCTCGCCTGCCTCGACCTTCTCTTTCAACTGCTCGAGTTCTTCCGTCAATTCTTCATCTTCTGGAATGTCTTCCAACGCCCGCTCGAGGTCTTCCTGCAGTTCTTCCAGGGCCGCCTGCTCGATGGCCTGCCGCTCTTCGTCCATCGCGGGCACGGGGATGCTCGCCGGGCTCGGCGGCACAAACAAGGCAAAAGTCACCAGCCCCAGCAGAAACGGCAGCGCATACACGCGCGGCGGCGGCCGCCATTCCAAGACGTCGCGCAAGTCGAGCCGGTGCACATGCGTCAGGGCATCCCGCACCTGAACCCGTTCCGGCACGGACAATTGGCCATGCTTCAAGAATTCATATGCGCTCGAGACCCGGCTCTTGAGATGGGCGTATTGGTCGATGGCCCAGGCGGAACCCAAATCGCTCCGGCGGTGGCGCAAGGCCTGGATGCCGCCGGCGGCTGAAAGCGCCGCGGTGGTCAATAAAAGAATGAGCGGGGTCCATTGCCCGTTTAGCCAGCGCTGGTCCACAGCCACGGCCAGGGCCGCGGCGGGGAGTCCAATAAAGCACGCCTGCACGAACGAGTCGACCCACGCGCGCCAGACCAGATGCCGGCGGGCTTCGCGCAAGTCATGCCGCAAGACGCCGGCGCTGCGGCGCACATCGCTTTCCGAGGCGTTGTTCGGTGGAAGATTGGGCATCACTATCACGCACCTTAGCGGCTGGCTGGGGCCGCGTCAAGCACGGCCACGTCGTTCTCGGACGGGGCATTCGCCGGTTCCCCGGCCCAATCGGCACTGAAGACCAGCGTCCAAGGCCCCGTCCGGTTCGCCAAGATAACGGCTATGCGGTTCGGGCCTGGCTCGAGCGTGATGTCGAATTGCGACCGGTCGGGTCCACGCGTGTTGACAGCGGTTTCGGTATACACCTCTTCTCCATTCACAAACACCCGTGCAAGATCGTCATGCCGTTGCGTTACGGTCACCGTGCGCTCGACATCGCTTTCAATTTCGTGCACCAGCAGCGCGGCTTGCAAGGCTTCGCGCATGGTGTTGATGTCGTCATTGAGAATCTGAATCGCGTAGCTGCCCCCGGCAGGCGATCGCGTCCAGCCGGCCTCTGCCAACGATGCCAGCGGCTGGGTTCCATCGATAACCGGTTTCCAGTCGGAAGGCACGCCTTCCTCGATGGCTTCCCAACTGCCGAGGGGCATCGCGGGCGAGACATGCCAATCGCGAATGGATTGCGCGTAGGTGGCATATTGGTTCCATTCTGCCTCAGCGATTAGTGCGCGCATGGACCACTCGAGTTGCGTGGGCGGCTCGCCGGCGGCGTAGTGGGCCAGGTAAAGCAAATCAGCCAAGGCGGGATGCTCCGGGTTTTCTCCCGCAAGCGCCTCGGCATAGGCCCTTATGCGCGCCGCGTCCGCGGGTCGTGCGGCCGTCCCAATAATCAAGCCTGCCTCGAATGGTTCGGCCTGGCGCGATGGCAGCAATTCGCACAAATGGCTTAACGCGGTTTCGAGGTCGTCTTGCCGCATGGCCGCGCGAATGGCCGCAATGCGGGCCCTGTCTTTGGTTGCGCGATCATAGCCTGGCGAGACGGCGCCAGCTTCAGCAACAGCCGCGAACAAGCCATGCCCTGCTTCGTCTGACGCGCTCAAAAGCGTGGAGAGCAGAACACCCCCGAGTTGATGGGCATGCGACAGAACCGTCTCGATCTCCTTTTCCTCCGGCGAAACGCCGGCAAAAAGGGCCATAGCCACACGCGCCGCTTCGACATGATGCCGCGGAACGGAGGGAAACGCCGCATGCTCGAGCATGCGCAGGGCAAACTCCGCTTCGCCGCCCGCGGCCAACGCCTCGAGCCCTCCGGGCGTGGTCAGCAGCGCATTCGGATCCAGCCGTGCCAACTGCTTCATGAGCGGGGCGGCAACACCGGCATAGCCCCGGGCCGCCGCCGTTCGCACCGCACTTACGGCATGCGGCTGCGGAAGCCGCGGCTGGTCCAGCAAATCGGCAAGCGCCGACGGCCATGCATTCGAGTCCCGGTCAACATGGGCGACCATAGGCATCTGCTGGTCCGCGCCCGTGCCGGTCCGCGCCGTCTTCGAGAGGCGCCGAGAGGCATCGTCCAACAATTGGGCGAGCCAGTATTCTGCCTCGCGGTACTCCTCCAAGGCGTCATATGCTTCGAAGAGCAGTCCATACACGGCTGGCGGCAGCCCTTCCCATTCACGCAGGCGGGGCGTCACCGCATCGAGCGGCTCTCGGCTGCCTTCGCTGACTTCCAGCGCTGCGAACGCAGCAACGGCCCCGCGCAGCCATGGAGTTTCACGCGCCGCTGCTTCGCTGCAAAGGGCCTCCACATCGCCCGCGTTCCGCAGCAAACGCGCAGGCTGCGAAAACGCCTGCCGGTAACCATCATGCACAGCCGCCTCGATCCAGCCCGCGAGTTCTTCCAGATACCCATCGGCCGGCCCGCGCGCTGTCATAACATTCATGCGGTGAGCGTGCACCTCCAACCCGGCCTGCTCCAGCGCATCGATCACCCGGTCCGCTGCATCCAAGTGCCCAGTGTCGATGCAAGCTTGAATAAAGGCCGGCGCCCAGCCCGGGTTCCAGTGTTCATCCCACATCGCCAGTGCCTCTTCCGGCTTGTCCAAATGCAAGAGGCAGCGCGCATACAACGCCGCATCCAGGTTGGGCGTCGCCGACGAGTGCACTGCGCCCAGGCTTCCCGGCGTGCTCCCGCTCTCGCTGGGTTGTCCCCGCACAGCTGCTGCTGCCCGTTCATATGCACCCAAGGCGTATAAGATCTCAGCCGCCCGGGTGCGTTCATGAGGCGACCAGATAAAGCCGGTTTGCACGCCCTCTACCGCCTCTTGAAGCAATGCCTCATTGCCGCTTTCCTGGGCAGCAAGTCCGAGCCGGAAACGAAACTCATTGGCATTGCGCACGGAGGCGTGCTCCAAGACGGATTGCCAGAGTTCCGCTTCGGCCTCATCGGGCGCATAGCGGCTTACTGCCATCACATAATGCTGCAGCATCTGAGGCTGCCAATTGCCTGCAGCAAGCACGCGCTCGAACAACGCCTTGGCTTCTTCCTGCTGCCCCGCATCGAGATGCAGCGCCGCGAGCCCCATCGCAACAGGAGCGTCCGGTTCAGTCCGCCCGGCAAGTTCCTGCTCGAGCCCTTCGACGAGGACGCGTTCGATGCCTGCTTCCTTGAAGATCTGATGCGCCCGCACCACGTGGTTCAGGCGCTCCCAAGGGCGCCCCGTCGACGTGCTCTTGATGGCCTCTTCCACCAACATGGCCTGCTTGCCATGCCGCATTGCGAGGCCCAGCATGTGGGCGTCTTCCATTCCCCGAAACGTGGGGCCCTTCGAAGCAGCGGTCCCATCTTCCAAAATGTCCAGCACGCTGCGCTCAAATCCCCAGCGAAGCATCTGGTCCATGTACGTGTCATAAGCATCCGGAGCCTCGGGCATGCCCTTGCCAGGGGTCACCTGGTCGAGGAAGGCCTGCGCCTGTCCCGTGCGCGCAAAGTGTTCAAAGACACCGGCCGCGCGCTGGCGCTGCTCTTGCTTGCCGACATGTTCCCAACCGCTCCTTGCGGCATCGGCTGCCCGGTACGGCAGGTTTGCCGCGGTCAATGCGCGAATGGCAGCGGGGGCCCGTTCGCGGGCCGGGCCGCCTTCGAGCCACGCTGCAAGATGGCGCTCGGCCTCACGCGTTCGCCCAAGCTGCTGCAGCAACACCACGTAGTCTACGAAGAGCTCCGCGTCGTCTGGTGAAATCTCGTGGAGTTCCCGCAGAAGCGCGAGACGTGTCAGCGGGGCCTCAGCCCGGCCCTCGAGATAGGCCACGCGCAGCCGCATGATGGCCGGTTCCTTCGGGTAGGCCTCCGCAAGACGGGCCATAAGCCGTGCGAGGCGCTCCCCATAGGCCGATTGCTGCATGAAGCGTAGCTGCTGAAAGGCCTCGGCATCGCCCGTGCCGGCACGCTCGTGATAGCGCATGAGATACTTGCCGGTCAGATCGACAATGGCATCTTCCAAGGGTTCCGCGCCCGCGAGGTATTGCTCCGTCAACATGCGCAAGGTTTGCGTATGCGACTGCGGATTCGCATGCAGCCGCTGCAAGTGCTCCTCGTAATGCGCCATCGCTTCCGTATAGAGCCCTTCTTCGCACAGGCGCTCCACGGCTCGCACATGCCCGAAGATGCCGCCCTGGCTTGACGCCATCTTTTCCAGCGACTGGACCGCCTTATCCGTCTCGCCCGCCAAGAAGGCTACTTCCGCCATCTGATTCCAATCGTGCCGGCCTTGCGCGGCAGACTGCTCTTCCAGCATTTGCAACGCCTCGTCAAACTTGCCCAGGTCCACGGCACGATCGATGAGTATCGGCAGAAATGGCTGCGAGTTCGGCTGGGTCTCGACCAGTTCGGAGAGCAATGCATAGGCGCCTTCGGCATCTCCGGTCGCCCGCAGCACTTCGGCCTTCACCAGCGAAGGCATGGCGGCCCCGGGCTGGGCGCTGAGCAGCGCGCCGGTCTCCTCGAGCAGCCGGCCGGATTCGCCTGCATAGACGAACAGCCCGGCGAGATGTTGCGCATATTGAGGCCCCCATTGGTTCTGTGCGGCGCCTGCCCGCAGCATTTCCAACCCAGCCTCGAGCGCGCCCTCGATGTCGCCCGTCTCGAAGCGCGACATCGTCAGCCGGTCGTGGAGGTGCAACTGCCCAGGTCCTGTGCGCAACACCCGCTCGTAGAGTTCGGCTGCGCGCTCATGATCGCCCCGGCTGCTGAGGTCGTTGGCCAGCCGCTGCAATTCTTGCGGGTCGCCGGTGGCGCCAATGACCCGTGCCTCCAATTCCGCCAACTCGCCGCCACGCCCGGCCTGCTCGAATATCTGACGCACTTGCCAGCCCATGTTGCGCAGCAGATTGGGCCATTGCCTCAGAACGCCTGCCATGAGGTCCGCGGCCTCGCCTGGACGGCCCGTCTCGACCAGGCGTTGCGCTAACGCCACCTTCCCATCCGTGAAGTTGGGCCGCCGGGCGGTAAGCTGTTCAAGAATCTCCACCGACTCTTGGGTACGGCCCTGGAGGTTGTAAATGGCTGCCAGGTCGGCGTGAAGACGTACGGAGCCCGGCTGCTGTTCGAGAGCCGTTTCGAGCATGACCGTCAACTCATCGGTTTTGCCCGCCGCCTGATACGTGTTGAACAGGCGCATCGTTTCTTGCGGAGTTTGCAATTGCCCCTGGCCAAAACTTCCGCTCGTGCCGGCCTGGCGCACGTCCTCTTCCCACACTGCGAGGGCATAGGAGACCGCTTTGTCGTAGTCGCCGAGTTCGCGGTTGATATCGGCCAGCATGCCCTGAGCCCAAGGCGAACGGGACGGGGACGGATGCGCTTCTTCCAAAAGCGCGAGCGCTAATTCCAGCTCGCCTGCATTCTTGAGCATGGTGATCATCGTGTTGAGTTCACGCTCTGCCGTGTTGTTCAAGACCGCCGTGTGGCCGCACTGGGCCGCAAGTTCATAGTCGCCGGCCATGTACGCCGCATGAAAGCGCCACACATTGACTTCGCTCGGGATATTGGCATCGGCCTTGATAAGGCCGCTGTATTTCTCCGCAATGGCCCCGTAATTGCCCTGCCGGTCCAAGAGGGCGAACTCGAAATTGTCCAGCACTTGCGAGTCTGGATGGCGCCCGCGCAAGGCCTCAAGAAGGCGCTGGGCCTTCTCCTCCTGCCCGTCAAAGAGGTAGTACGAGAGCAGAAGCACGCTATATAGGTCGCGGAGAACGAGTTCGTTTGGCTCGTGCTCGCCTTCGGAGAGTTCCTTCTGGGCCCGCTCTTCAAGACTCCCGAGCAAGTCCTTCAGCGCCCGCGCATCAACGGTGCGTTGCACCAATTCCGTGAACGCCTGCATGCGTACCGTCAGTTCCCGCCCTTGGATTTGCAGGCCCACGGCATTGAAGACGCGCGGCAAGCTCGCGGGATCTTGATTCCAAACGCTGGCGTTCTCACGGACGGCGTAGATGCGCCCGCCCGTCGCCCACTGCAAATTGTCAGGACTGATCGATTCGAGCGCTGGGCCGAAGAGCAGTTCCTCGTAGATTTCCCGCCCCGCGTCAAAGCGGCCTTGTGTCATGTAGGCGCGCGCGAGATCCGGCAAGAGGGCCACTTTCCGCGCGGGTTCCTGCTCGATGATGTCGCGGAAGAAGGCCCGCGCCTGATCCAAGTCGCCCCGGCGCATCAGCATTTGGGCTATATCCGCCTTCATGTTGATGTCTTCTTCAGCCCTCGCCGTCAGGTTAGCGAGGAGTTCGCGCGCTTTTTCACTTTG
>CAZLBS010000059.1:9946-11365 GCA_964557505.1 uncultured Nitrospiraceae bacterium
AGTGCCAACAGCGTCTGCTGCCAAAGCAGGGCATGCGGCTCCAGCTCGGTCAGGCGCTCATACGCGCGGATCGCTTCGGGGTATTGATTGTTCTGCTGAAACACTTGGGCCGCGTAGCGCACCAACTGCTGGTCGTCTGAATGCGCATCGAGGATGCTGCCGAGCAGTTCCGCGGCACGTACCAGATCGCCCGCTGCCTGGTAGGCCACTACGAGTTCCAGCTGAGCCTGAAGCGAAGGCAGCTCGATTTCAGGCTCGCCAGCGGCTTCCTGACTGCCTTCGGCATCAGCCCTATCTGCCCTGGCGGCCTTGCCGGCTCCTTGGAATCGAACGTAGTCATACACCTCGTCTTCGATGTCCGACGCGGCTGCCCACTGTGCCATCAAGGCAATAACGACGGGCCGCAATTGAATGAACGCCGACTGACCTTGCGTGTCGGCGCCGGCTGCCGAGTACGGAAAATTGGCGATGACGGTTCCCAATGCAGGAGGCCAATTGAGCCCGCTCGCCGTGCCGCCGATGCCGCCGCCGCCGACATACATGGCGCCGCCCCGCCACGAGACCTTGTTGAGTCCGCTCGCGCTGTCTTCATCGCTGTCGCTGTCGGCTTCGTAAGGGCGTTCGCCCAGCGTCAAGAGCGTTTGCAGCTGGGTGACGGCTTCTTCCATCCGCCCCACGGCCGCCAACTCCCGTGCATGCGCGAAGCGGCGGCGGAAATCATAGGGCGTCAGCTCGAGCAAGCGCCCCGACGCTTCGAGGGATTGCTCCAAAAACCCTGCTTCGCGGAGCACGCGGGCGTAGGCGCTCCACGCTTTGGGGTCGTCGGGGTGGCGCTCTGGAATTTCCGACCAGGCCTCGACGGCCTTTTCGGTTTCGCCCAGTTGCTCATAGGCCTGCCCGAGGCGCTCCAGCTCGAAGGCATCCAGCTCGACATTGCGGCCCGCCAGCGCATCGTATGCCCGCACGGCACGCTCCATGTCGTTGACCGCGTAGGCCTCATTGAGAATGCGGCGAAGCGCGTAGGTCTCATCCCTGCTGGTGGCCAGCCCTTCTTCCAAGACAGCGATTACTTCGCGTGGGCGTCCGCCTGCCCGGTAAACCGCCGCCAGTTCCTCATAGTGCTCGAAGGTGGCCGGGTCGCGGCGCATGCGCGCCCGGAACGATTGCACCAAGTCGTCGAAACGGCCGAGGCGGAGCGCCTCTTCAGCCAAGTGCTCCGCCGCCGTCAACCGGCTCTGGCCATCTTGCGCGGTCTCGAGCATCGCTTCGTATGCTTCGTAGGCCTCGCCGTGGCGGCCGGCCTCGCTCAGCGCCTCGCCCAGCCGCTGGTGATAACGCGGTTCATTCGGCGCGACGCGTGCCGCAAAGCGAAGCTGCTCGAGCGCGGCCTCTTCTTCATGCCGCATGGCATGCACCTCG
>CAZLBS010000060.1:0-4630 GCA_964557505.1 uncultured Nitrospiraceae bacterium
ACCTCGCCAAGCTGGCGCCGGGCTGTTCCATCCGCTAGACTCTCGGCATCTATGCAGAGGCAGTGGTGTTCGAGCGATCCAGAGGGGGCCGGATTCATGATGGTGACGCGTTTGGCGTGGTGCGGAGTTGTGGCGGTTTTCGCAGCGGGTACGGCATGGGCGAATCCCGTGTCGATGGATGAAGCCGCCGAGGGATGGATTGCCCTGTTCGATGGGGAATCGCTCTTCGGTTGGGACACCGCCGGCGATGCCGAATGGACGGCAAGCGATGGCAGCCTGCGGTGCCGGGATGGGGCCGGCGGCATGGCCTTCACGAGCACCATCTTTCAGGATTTCGAACTGACGTTCCGAGTGCGCCTGTCGCCGGAAGCCAAGGCCATGGCCGCCGTCCGCGCGAGTTGCGAGGGGCACTGGTCGGCCAACGGCAGCGCGGTCCTCGTCATTGAAACCGGCCGCGGCAATGCCAACGAATGGCGCGAATTCCGCATCACCGCAGAAGGCGGCGCCGTTTCCAGCCAAGAGCGTGTCGACGGCGCTTGGGGCGAGGCCCAGTCCATCGCTCCCGGCAACCTGGCCGCCAAAGGTCATATCGCCTTTTTGTACGGCTCCGAGGGCAGCCGCCTGCAGATCGAAAACGTGAAGCTTCGTCCCTTGAACATGACGGCGATTTTTGACGGCGAATCGCTCGAGGGCTGGGACATCATTCCAGGCCGTGCATCCGAATTCAGCGTGGTGGATGGGGCCCTCAACATCAAAGACGGCAATGGACAAATCGAGACGGCGGATACGTACAAGGACTTTCTCTTTCAGATTGCGGTCATCTCGCACGGCGAGCATCTCAATAGCGGCGTGTTTTTCCGCGGGCCGAAGGGCGTCTTCTGGCGCGGCTACGAATCGCAAGTACGCAATGAATGGGCCGGGGACGACCGTACCAAGCCCGTCGACTTCGGCACAGGCGGGATTTACGGCCGCCAGCCTGCCCGCAAAGTCGTCTCGACCGATGGCGAATACTTCTATAAGACCATCGTCTGCAGTGAGAACCGCATTGGCGTTTGGATCAACGGCTATCAGGTAAGCAATTTAGTGGACCTCTTGCCTGTTCAGGAAGATGGCAACGCCAAGGCGGGCTACGTTCCTGAAGCAGGGACCATCCATCTTCAGGGGCACGATCCAACGACGGACCTTTCCTTCAAGGACATGCGCATACAAGCGTATACCGACTGACGGTATACTGTCTGTATGGAAACACGTATCGTGTTGGCGCGGAAGGAAATACCATGCGCAGGGCTGCCGCTTCTTGGCGGCGGTTGACAGCATCTTGGCGGCGCTCTAGAATGAATGCGTGAGAGAAGAAGGGCCACGGGGCGCCTCTTCTCGCACGGGCCGGGCTCAGGAGGACCTTGCGTGAAGCAGTCCCTGATTAAACTTGTCGACGCGATTTTGGAGAAGCTTGAACAGAGCCCGAATGTGGCCATTACAGAGGGCCGCTTGCGCTCTTGGCTGCTTCGCGAAGGCTACAACAAGCGCGATATCGACGCTGCCATTCGATTGGTTGGCCGCCGTCTCGACACGGTCTCCTACGACGAACGCCCGCTGCCCATCTTCCGGACGCTTTCCGTTCAAGAAGAGCACAAGCTCAGCCGCGAAGCCCGTGCCGCCTTGGCCCGCCTCGAGTACTACAGCCTCATCGACATGTACGAGCGGGAAATGATTCTCGACCGCGTCGGGCAGTTTGAAGGCGAGGTCGGCCTCGACGAACTCGACTATCTGCTGAATTGGGTCGTCTATTCGATGCGCGACGTCGAAACGCAGCAGACCATCTACAATGTCGTCGAAGGTTCGAACAACGTACTCAACTAGCCCGGCATTGCGCCGCGACGCATGACCGCGCCCCTTGATCCTGCCGAAGCCTTCCTGCGTTATTTAGCGGTGGAGCGCGCCTACTCCGAGCACACCATCCGCGCGTATGCTGATGATCTGGCTCAGTTTTGCGCATATATGCGCGAGGGTGTTCGCATCTTCGAGCGGGATGCAGACGCGCCGAAGCTTCCCCCAGCGGCGTTTCAGAGCTTGCAAGCCGCAGGCCGCAATGATGTACGCGCATTTCTGGCGCATGTGCAGACGCGCGGGGCAACGCCTCGAACCGCCGCCCGCAAGCTTTCCAGCATCCGCGCCGCATACCGCTTCTTCATTCGAGAAGGACTCCTCGAGCAAAACCCGGCCAAGGCAGTGCGGAGTCCACGCTTGCCCAAAGCCTTGCCGGATGTGCTGAGCATCCCTGAGGTCACGGCTCTCCTGGAAGCGCCCGACACAAGCGGGGCCTTGGGCATTCGCGACCGCGCCATCTTGGAGGTCTTGTATTCCAGCGGCATGCGCGCGGCAGAACTTGCCGGCCTCTCCGTGCGCGATATCGACCTTATCGGCGGTACAGCCCTGGTCACCGGGAAGCGGCAAAAGCAGCGCATCGCGCATCTCGGGGCGTATGCCGTCGACGCCGTGCGCGCCTACCTTCAGGTCCGCGGCGAACTCGGCCAGCCCGCGCATGACCGGCTCATCGTAAATGCCCGGGGCGGCCCGCTCACCACGCGCAGCGTGCAACGTGTCGTCGAAAAATATGTTGGGCTCGTCTTGCCATCCGGGCGGGAGGTTTCGCCGCACACGCTGCGCCATACCTTCGCCACGCATATGCTCGATGGCGGAGCCGACTTGCGCGTCGTGCAGGAAATGCTCGGTCATGCCAGCTTGTCCAGCACGCAGATCTACACGCACGTCAGCATCGACCACCTCAAAGAGGTCTATAAAAACGCGCACCCCCACGCATAGGCGGCAAAGAAAACGGGCGCCGTTCCTCGTGAAGGAAGGCGCCCGTAAAGCGAGCCTATGTGCGTGCGCCTACTTGCGGCGCTTGAACTTCTTATTGAACTTGTCCACCCGGCCTTCGGTGTCGACGAAGCGCTGTTGGCCCGTGAAGAACGGGTGCGAGTAACTCGAGATCTCGAGCGTGTAAAGCGGATACTCGTTGCCATCTTCCCAGGTCGTGGTCTTCGCCGTCTGTACCGTCGAGCGAGAGAGCCACTTCATGTCAGCGCTCACGTCATGAAACACTACCGGACGGTATTCTTCCGGGTGAATGCCCTTCTTCATCGCGGTCTACTCCAGCCGTTTCCCATTGTGTAAAAACGCAACGCTAGCCTTCGTTCGCATTGCAGTCCAATAGCTTAGCGAACAGCGCCCTTAGTTGTCAACGCCGCTGGCAGGGTTTTCGATATTGAAGTTTTTGGTATTGAAGCCGAGGGCCGCATTGATCACCGCCTGCACGTCGGCCGCGTCGACGGACCCGTTGTTGTTGATGTCTGGATTGGCCACGCCGCTGTTCGGCAAGCCCAACGCGGCATTGATGGCGATCTGGACATCGATTGCATCAATGATGAGGTCTTGGTTCAAGTCCGTGCTTTCGAAGGTGAAGGGCGGGCCGCCTTGGCCAGGGTTCGGCACTTGCTGGTCCAGCGGCCACAACATGTCCTCGAAGGCCGGGATCTCGAGGAACGGCCGCACAAACACGTCCGTGGCAAAGGGTTCCATCAATTCGTTCGGCGTCAAGCTGACATCCCAATGCGCAATGCTCGAGCCGTTCTGAAAAGGATTCGGCGCGAAAACGGGCACGAGTCCGTTCTCCTGCTCCGTCACCGCAGGTCCGTTCCAGAAGAGCGCGTTCGACGTGAGGGCCTGGCGGCGCTGGAAATTGGAGAGGCTGGCGAGGGGCTGCGTGCCGCCGTCAACGAGCACGAGATTCCGGCTGAAGATATCGGGCACGCCCGAGGGAAACTGCCCGGTCGCAGGATCGATCAGATCGATGAAGCCAAGCCCATGACACAGTTCATGGAGCGCCGTACCGAAAAAGTCGATAGAGCCGGGAGGTGGATTGCCGTCAAGTCCGTAGTACCAGCGCACCTCTCCGAGCGGACATTGGCTGCATGTCGTGTCGACCCCTGCATTGAACTGCGCCGTGATGTCGCCTGCGCCGGGGATCAGGTCGAAGCCTGCATATTGATTGGCCAGCGCGCTCACGAAGAAGGTGCCGGACAATGGCTCATTGGGGAAATCCGTGACGAACTGGTCCGCGCCCGCGGCCCCCAGGGTCGCGCCATTAGGGGTGCCGCCCAGGTCAGGAAAGAACGCGCGCACGCGGACCGGGACCGTGATGTCGAGAATGCCCGCCCATACATTGGCGGCGGCTTCAAAGGCCCGGCGCCGCTCCTCGCCAAGGGTCGTCTGCTGTCCGTCAATCTCGCTGATGCGCGGTTGCGGATCGTCAAAGCCGGCATCGGTGTCCGCAATGACCTCGGGATAGGAGAAAACAAACTCCTGCGCAGGTGCTGAAAAAGGTGCAGTGCCTAAACAAGCCAGCGCCAACAAGCGGTACAGCATGGGTCAACGGCTCCCGGGAGCGGCCGGCGCCTGATGATGCGGATGTTCGCATGCCTCGCCATTCGCATGCTTCTGACAGGTAATCCTCACACGGCCATCCGGACCAATCTCCGCCCGGGTTGCGTATTGCACCGCCCGCGTATCCGCGACGACCACGCCGTCAGCGCGCTGATAGACCGGGATGGATTTGGATGCCGCACCC
>CAZLBS010000060.1:4640-10508 GCA_964557505.1 uncultured Nitrospiraceae bacterium
CCCTTGGCGTCCGTCAGAGGAGCGGGGGGCACATCGAGCTGGCCCTGTTCGTTGATGTAGGCCCGAAGCCCAGGGGCCGAATGTGGGTTTATGGCGGACGGCGGCGGTGTTTGCGGCTCACCCGTCCGCGGAGCCGATGGCGTCCCGCGCTCGGGTTCGCTGGTTGCCGCCCATACGGCCGTGCCAAGCGCGCAAGCGGCGGCAAAGAGGGCGAGCGCGATCCGAATGCCGGGCGTGACGTGTCCGGTTCCTCGTGAAACCTTCATAAGAGTCGCTCCTTCTCCGTCTGGAAGGCACGGGTTCTGAGCAATAGCGTGCATGCAGTAGTGCCAGAGGGCGGCCCTGCGGTTGCAGCTCCTCGACACCACGTGACGTTCACTCCATTCAGGCAGTGAAGAAGCGCGTGTCACCCCTGACGCAACGCGTGGAGGGCCTCGAGAAATTCGTTTGGCGGGTGCGCTTCGAACGTGATCCGTTCTCCGCTTGCGGGATGCTCGAATCCCAATAATTCCGCGTGCAGTGCCTGGCCCGGGAGGTGCTTCAATGCCTGCAGCGTTGCCGGAGCAAGATTCCAGGCGGAGTAATCCGTGATGCCGTACAGGGGGTCGCCCAGAATAGGCCGTCCCGCGAAGCGCATGTGCACGCGAATCTGATGGGTTCGGCCTGTCTCCAGTTGCAAGGCTACAAGGGACGCGGGCCCTAGGCGCTCGCGCACCTGAAAGCGTGTGACCGCCTCCTTTCCGCGAACGCCCGTGACGGCCATCTTGCCGCGGTCGGATAGGCTGCGGCCAATGCTGGCGGCAATGCGCCCCGCATCTTCCTTGAATTCCCCGCGCACCAAGGCCACATACCGGCGGTCGAAGGCATGATCGCGCGCCTGCTGCGCCAGGCTCAGAAAGGCCCGGCGCGTTTTCGCCACCACCATTACGCCCGAGGTAAAGCGGTCGAGCCGGTGGACGATGCCGGGGCGAATGGGGTCTTCGCCTGGCCGTTCGAAATCTTGGCAGTGATACGCGACCGCATTGACCAGGGTGCCGCCAGGATGGCCCGGAGCGGGATGCACGACCAGCCCTGCCGGTTTATTGATCACGAGGACATCGGCATCTTCATGCAGGATGTCGAGCGGGATCGGCTCGGGCTCAAGCGAGATGGTCTCGGGCGGCGGCAATTCCGCCACGACGAGATCGCCCTCCTGCACGGACCGGCTGGCCCGCTTGACCACATGGTTGTTGACGAAAACGCGCTCGTCCTTAATGACTTTCTGCAGCCATGAGCGGGATGCGTCTTCGATTTGCCCGGCGAGGAAGACGTCCAGCCGCTCCCCGGCCTCCGTCTCTTCCACCGTCACCTCGATGCGTTCGCCGTCTTCCATGCCTTGCTACAGGCGGCCTTCGAGGACATAGGTCAGAATCCGCGCGACTTGTCCGGGGGTCTCGCAGGCAGCAAGGGCAGCGCCATCCACTTCCTTCAGCGCATGGGTCAAGCCCGGGTCATGCAAGGTGATGACCGGCTTGCCCAAGGCCGCCGCATATCCCGCGTCGAAGGCCGCGTTCCATTGCTTGTACTGTTCGCCGAAGCGCACGACGACCACATCGCTGCGCTGGATGAACGTCCGCGTGCGGATGGCATTCACCTTGGCGCCCTTGTGGTCGCGCCAGAACGGCTTCTCCTCCTCGCCAAGGATGGCCGCCCCGCAGTCATCGCTCGCGCCGTGATTCGTCACCGGGGCCAGAAAGGTCACGGGCAATTCCGCCGCGCGCACGTGCTCTTCCACCTGCGCGCGCCAATCGGTGTGAATCTCTCCGCTGAGGTATACCGTGAGATGTTGCTGCTGCATAACGCCAACAATCCTCTATACGTTCATGGTGGCCGCTTTGCGAAAGCTCGCCGCCAATTCCCGGTAATACTGCTGAAACA
Organism: uncultured Nitrospiraceae bacterium; assembly: GCA_964557505.1. Classification (GTDB taxonomy): domain Bacteria; phylum Hydrogenedentota; class Hydrogenedentia; order Hydrogenedentales; family CAZLBS01; genus CAZLBS01. The sequence continues at coordinate 6,558 of CAZLBS010000060.1, forward strand.
TCGCGAAGCCGTCTTCATAGCGTTTGCTGGCTTCAGGGTTCGGCTCAACGACATCGACATCGTGGATGGTTGCTTCGCAAGCTTCCTCAATGGTCGCGTACAAGCCGGTGGCATCCATGGCCAGGAGCGCCGCACCGTACGCTGGCCCCTCGTCGACATTCGTCCGCGTAATGGGATGCTTGAAGATATCGGCCATGATTTGGCGCCACACGGCGCTGCGCGCGCCGCCTCCTGAAGCGCGCACGGTTTCAATCGGCACGCCCATGGCGGCGAGCAACTCAAAGCTGTCGCGCATGGCATAGGCCACGCCCTCGAGCACGGCCCGGTGCAGGTGCGCGCGCGTATGCGCAAGGGAAAGGCCGATAAAGGCGCCGCGTGCGTATGGGTCTTTGTGGGGCGTACGCTCTCCCGTGAGGTAAGGCAGAAAGGTCAGGCCGTCCGAGCCCGGATCCACCCGCGCCGCGCTGCGTGTGATCAACTCGTAGGGGTCGTCTCCGGTGGCTTGCGCCGCCGCCGCTTCGGCAGGCGCCAGGACATCCCGGTGCCAGCGGAGCGAGCCCCCAGCACTTAAGACCACGCCCATGACATGCCATGCCCCCGGCACCGAGTGGCAAAAGGTATGCACGCGGCCTTCGGGATCGAGCCGGATGTCGCTGCTGTGTGCGAAGACCACGCCGCTCGTGCCCACCGCGGCACTGACCAAACCGCTTCGCACGATGCCATTGCCAACGCCCCCCGCCGCCTGATCGCCGCCCCCGGCGATGACGGGGATGCCTTTCGGAAGTCCCGTGGCGGCCGCCGTTTCCTCGTTGATGTAGCCGGTCACCTCGGGACCTTCATAGACCGGCGGCATCCAGTCTGGGTCGATCTGAAGAATCGACAGCACCTCGCTGTGCCAGGCCCGTTCTTTCACATTGAGCAGGAGCGTGCCCGAGGCATCCGCCATATCGGTCGCATATTCGCCGGTCAGGCACAGGCGGATGTAGTCTTTCGGGAGCAAGACCTTACGGATTTGTTCGTAGGCCCGCGGCTCGTGCTTGCGCAGCCACAGAATCTTCGGCGCGGTAAAGCCGGTCAAGGCGGGGTTGCACACCATTTCGATGAGGCGCGATTCTCCGATGGCGTTGGTGATTTCTTGGCACTCGAGGTCGGTGCGCTGATCGCACCAGAGAATGGCGTTGTGCAGCACCTTGTCGCCGCCGCCAAGAAAGACGGAACCGTGCATCTGCCCCGTTAGGCCAAGACCCGCAATGTGCTCTCGCGCGACTTCAGGGGCGTGGGCAAGAACGGTCAGGACTTCAAGGGCGGCCTTCCGCCAGTCGGCCGGGTCTTGCTCGGCCCAGCCCGGCTTGGGACTGCGCAAGGGATACTCCGACAAGGCCGATGCCAACACCTGGCCGCGTTCATTTATGGCAATGGCTTTCGTGCCGCTCGTTCCCACGTCGAGCCCGATAATGATGCTCATGATCTGCTGCTCCCCCCGCGCTGCGATAGGACAAGAAAAAACCGGCGAAACCGTTGGGCTTCGCCGGAATGTATGACAACGTAGGCGGCGCTCCCCGCGCCGCGCCGTTACGGCATTTGCGAATTGCGCGCGATGGCCTTCGCCAGGCGGCGCCGGCGCTTTTCGCTCGGCTTCTCGTAGTGCTTCAATTCCTTAATGCGTTGCATCAGGCCTTCTTTGTTGCACTTCTTTTTGAAGCGGCGAAGCGCTTTTTCAAACGGCTCGTCACTCTTTACGCGAACCTTCGTCAAGGATGTCAACCTCCCCTCTCAAGCGCGCCCTTATGTGATGCCGTTTCATTCGGCCGGCGCGCGAAATCGTGCGGGCGATGCAAATACAAGTGTGTGCCGCACCGCCCGTTATGGTACGAAGTTTCTACAGGCCGCGTCAACTGTCCTGCCGGGCTATTGCGTGGCTTTCTGATACGTGAGGTGCAAGCGCGTACCCTCGTCCGCGGTCGAGAGGCGCACCACCACGGCTTCGCCGCCCCGTTCGTACTGGAGCATGCGCATCGGTTCGGGGATGCTCTGGCTCATGTTGAGCGTCTCACTCCACCCCAGTTCCTGCATGTTCTTACGGTAGAGTTGGGCAATGGTTCCAAGCGGTTCTGGCGAGGCGCCGCCATAGACCAACAGCCCTTTGCCGCGGTCGGCCAGCGATTGATCCGCGGTGAACGCCTCCGGCAATGGGATTTCTTCCAGCCATCCTTCAGGGGGACTGGCCGATTCGCCGAGGGTGAAGCCGCCCGACGCGCTCTCGCCAGCAATGGTCACGGAGCCATCCGACTCATCCATCACTACCGTCGCGCCGCCGCCCGTGATGGTGGTGACGCCGCCTTCCGTGCTGACTTCATACGACGCCGCTGCCTCCTCATCGGCAGGCAGTTGCTCCCCGGCGGCTGGCGCTTCTTCCGGCTCTTCCTCTTTGGCCTGCATCGCTGGCGGATGCGGCACAGACTCAACCTTGGGGCCCCGAGGCTCACGCGCCGCGGCCTCCTCGCCGCCGGACTCGGCAGGCGAGCCGGAACAGCCCACCGCCATGGCAAGCATCAGTGCAAGCACGGGCCCCATCAGGCCCGCATGCCACATTCTTGGAGGTATCACTGGTTGTGGTTCCTGCTGCGCCCGGGTGCTCAGTTCACTTGCTGCAGGGCGGTTCCATCTGAGCCCACGAGCGTTGTGCCGTTCCATGTGGCCTTGATTTCCTGACCCATCGCCTTGGCAGTAACGGTATTGCCGGCGACGCTCCATTCGCCGTCCACGTTCATCGGTCCGACTTGCGCCGTGGCCTTTCCGCCGGGCAACAGATTCACCGTGTAGGACTTGTACTTCCACGAGGTGTTCGTCAAGTCCGGCATGGGGGCGCCGCCTCCAGCCGCGGGCTCGGCTGCCGGGGCAGAGCCTTCGCCATCCGGCCCAGCCGCGGGCGCGGTTGTTTGCTGCGCGGGCGCGCCCTGTGGTGCGGCGCTGCCGCCGCTGCTCAAGAGTGGAATCAACCCAATGAGCACGACAATTACGACCACACCACCAATCAATATCTTTGGATTCATCGCGTATCGACTCCCTAAATCTCAGGCTTTGGCCGCCTTCCGGCCGTATACGCTCGCACTTGCCGGGGCTGCGGCACAAGTTGTGCGCGACACGCAAAAACGCGCACGGCTCGTGGCCATGCGCGTTCTGGAGAATGCTGAGATGTGCCGTGCTACTGCGGGGGCGGCGGCCCACCACGTCCGGGCCCCTGCCCATCGCGCGGCGGCGGTCCGCCGCGGCCGGCCCCAGGTCCCGCGCCCATGCCTTGCCCGTGGCGCGGTCCCGGGCTGTCGGGCCCTCTCCCAAGTCTTGCGTCCTCAGGTCCGCCACGGCGGCGTTCCATGTTTTCCCGGGCGCGCTGCAGCATCGCGCGCATTTCGCGGTCGAAGTCGTTCATGAACACATACAGCTTCGCCTGCTGCTTGACGCTCAACCGCTGGCGCGCCTTTTCATACGCCGATTCGCGCACCTGCTCGATGTCTTCATCGATTGCCATGAGCTTCTCGAGCGTCCGGGCGATGCTGGCATCGGTGGCATTGCCCTGCACTTGATCGCGCAACGTCCGCAAGATGTTCATGCGCTCCTGCATCAGCGCGCGGCGCTGCTCCTGGTGTTCCTTGTACCAGCGGATGAGCAGGACCGTCTCTTCATCGTCGAGTTCGAGCGCGCGGCTCAGGCGGGCCAGCCGCATCGCCTCGACCATTTCGCGCACTTCGGGGGCGTCTTCCCCGTCCCATGGCCCGCCCGGGCCAGCACCTCCCGGCCCGCCTGGACCGCCTCCCGGGCCGCCTCCGCCCGGACCGAGGCCCATGCCTTGTCCCCCGCCAGGGCCGCCTCCGCGCCCGTCTCGGGGGGCGCCGTCTGGTCCCGGCTGCGCCAGTGCCGCTGCCGCTGCAAGCAGGCAACAGGTCATGGCAG
>CAZLBS010000060.1:10518-11357 GCA_964557505.1 uncultured Nitrospiraceae bacterium
ATAGCCCGTCTCCTTAGATCTGTTCGGCGAGCAACTGGCCGAAGGCCTCGCGCTCAGCCGGGGTCAAGGAAGCCAATATGTCCTCGAGCGTCATATCCGCCTCGATAACCTCGAGCGCGGCGCCAGCCACGGCGGCCAGCCGTTCGCCGGTTTCGGGTTGCGTGCCAGGGAGCCCCGGCTCATCCATCCAGCCAGCGTGCGCGTCGAAGGGCGAATCAAAGTTCAGCGGATCCGACGCGCCGCTGGCCGCGAACTCCTGCTCCAATTGCGTTGTCAGGGTTTCCTCGAGCGCGTCTGGATCGATCTCGACATAGCGGGCAGCCTCGAAGCGCTCGGCGTCCGTGATGCCTTCCTGTCCGGTGAACAGCAGGAACGCGGCCATGCCCACCGCGAGCACCGCGGCCAGCGTGGTGGCGCTGATGGTCAGCCAAGCCCAGTGACGTCCGCGGCCAGCCGGCGCGCCCTCCTCGCGAATGTGGGCCATAACGCGCGTGGCAAAGGCCGCGCTGGGCTCCGGTTCAGGAAGCTGGCCCGCCGCATGGCGCAGGCGCTTGAGTTGGGCATAAGCAGCTGCGCTGGCGGCATCTTCCCGCAGCCACTGCTCGACGAGGGCAGGGTCATCCGCCTGGCCATCTACGTAGGCTGAGATTTCCTCGAAGCGCCGCTGCCCTTCGCGCGATGCCTGTTGCTCGTAGCGATGCGTCATTCCAGGGCGCCTCCCAGCGCCTCGATGTGCTCCCGCAACTGGCCGCGGGCGCGCGCCAGGCGGCTCTTTACGGTTCCCTTTTTGCAGCCGAGAATCTCGGCGATGCTGTCGTAATCCAGTCCGCGGATGTCGC
>CAZLBS010000061.1:0-5530 GCA_964557505.1 uncultured Nitrospiraceae bacterium
TGTCTACCTGAAAAAAGGAGGGGTGCGCACGTCATCGCGGCTTCGCATGTTGTGGCTTAAGTACGGCAAGGGCTTCCACCTGTCGTATCACCGGCGCATGCCGCTTGGTCAAGTGCTGGGCCTCATGCGCTACCACCACGTTTGGATCATGATGCCGCCCGGCACATAGGGCTTCCGGCCATTCGTGGAACAAGCCGGTCTGATTCGGTATCGTATGGCCATGTCTGTTGTTCCCGCACTAAGCGCACCTTTCGACTTTGCGCACCCCGATTACCCACTCGCCCCGCTTACGCTCTATCACGTCGGCGGGCCGGCACGTTTGGCCTTGTTGCCCGCGTCGCGCGAGGAAGCGCTGGCCGCCTGCCAATGGATGGGCGAGCAATCGGTCCCAAAGTGCGTGCTCGGCGGCGGCAGCAATGTCCTGGTCGCCGACCAGGGATTTCCCGGCATCGTGCTCATTACCACAGCGATGAACGCGCTGACGCCGTTAGGCGAACACCGATACGACGTGGACTGCGGCGTGGTGCTCGACCGCCTTGTACAAGAGGTCATGCTCGCGAACAACTATGCGGGCGCCGGCGGCCTGACGGGCGTGCCAGGTTCCGTGGGCGGCGCCATCTACATGAATGCCGGCACCGTGAAGGGCACCACCTGCGAACTCATGGAATCGGCCGATGTCGTCATTGATGGTGCCCGGCACACGATACCGGTGACGCCGGAGTCGTACGGCTACCGGGGGCAGCGGTTTTGTCCAAAGGGCGGCCTGATACTGGGGGGCATTTTCCAGTTTGAATACGCCTCCGAGGACCAACGTGCGATCTACAATCACTACATTCAGCGGCGCAAGGAAAAGCAGCCGCAGGGCTACAGCTGCGGAAGCGTGTTCAAGAATCCTGACGGCGGACACGCCGGCCAGCTCATCGAGGCCTGCGGGCTAAAGGGCACGCGCCATGGCGGCGCCGTGATCAGCCCGATGCACGCGAACTTCATCATGAACGAAAACCACGCCACCGCAGCTGATATCCGCGCGCTTATCGCCTTGTGCAAAGCACGGGTGCTAGACGAGCATGGCATCGAGTTGCACGAAGAAGTCGTTTACGTCGGCTGAACAGAGGCCGATCGGCAGGAGCAGCATGCGATACCGGGAATTGGGCAACAGCGGGCTGGACGTATCGGTCATCTCGTTTGGCGCGTGGCAATTGAGCGATGCGCAATACTGGGGCGACGCCGAAGACGCCTCGGCAGATGGCGCCGTCAGCGCGGCGCTGGACGCGGGCGTCAATCTCTTCGATACGGCCGAGTTCTACGGAGATGGCGAATCCGAGCAGATCCTCGGCCGCACCTTGGGCCACCGCCGGAAAGACGTCTTCATCGCCAGCAAGATTTGGCCCACGCATCTGGAGACGCCTGCCATCATCCGGATGCGCTGCGAACGCAGCCTCCAACTGCTCAACACCGATTACATCGACCTGTACCAGATTCATTGGCCGCCGCCCTTCCACGTGCCATATGAAATGGTCTATGAAACCCTGCGCAGCCTTCGGGATGAGGGAAAAATCCGCTTCATCGGCATGTCGAATTTTGGCTGTCAGCAGATGGACTACTGGATCAATCATGGCGAAGCGGTCTCGAACCAGGTGGGCTACAACCTGCTGTTCCGCGCGGTTGAGCATGAAATCATTCCCATGTGCCAGCGCGAGCGGCTTGGCGTGATGGCCTACATGCCCATCATGCAGGGATTGCTAGCCGGCAAGTACCGGTCGGTAGAGAACATCCCCGTGCAGCGGCGGCGTTCGCGCCATTTCAGCAGCGAGCGCGAAGGCACGCGCCATGGCGAGCCGGGCTGCGAGCATCTGCTCTTCCCGGCGCTCGAGCGCATCGAGGCCATCGCGAACGATTGCCGCATGGACATGGCCGCGCTTGCAGTGGCCTGGCTGTTGCATCAGCCCGGCGTAACCACCGCCGTGGTCGGCGCCCGCAAGCCTGCCCAATTGCAGGCCAATCTCGAAGCAGCCGACATCGGCCTGCCGCAAGATGTGCTCGATATGCTCGATGAAATCACGCTGCCGCTTAAAGATTGGATCGGCCTTAACGCGGATATGTGGAACGGCTGGGAAGAGCGCCGCATCCGCTAATTGCCCTTACGCATTCGCGCAGTTCCGGGTAGAAAAGGGGTAGTCATGTCTACTCGCAAAGTGCTCTGTATTGGATTAGACGGGGCGGTCTGGAGCGTGCTCGAGCCCTGGATGGCAGCCGGCAAACTGCCCGTCTTGAAGCGCCTGCGCGACCAGGGGGCCCACGGCAACTTGACCTCCATCTACCCGCCGGAGACGCCTGCCGCATGGCCCTCCTTCATGACCGGCAAGAACCCCGGCAAGACGGGCGCATTCGACTTTCTCGTCTATGACCCAGAAACGAAGACGGAGCACCCGGTCAATGCGCACCGCCGGAAGGGCAAGACGCTTTGGGAGTACCTGAGCGGGGCAGGCAAGACCAGCCTTGTGCTCAATGTGCCGACCACCTATCCCCCAGCGCCGATCAAGGGCGCAATGGTGAGCGGCTTTCTAACGCCCGACGGCGTTGACGATTACGCCCACCCAAAAGAGCTCGCCAGGGAATTCGAAGAGAAGTATGGGCGCTACCCGCTCTTTTTCAAGACCATGGCCTTCGTCTCCGCCTCCTCCGAAGAGAACTGCATCCTGTTCATGGACGAACTGGAATGGATGGACCGCGTCAAGTTCGAGGTCTGCGAAACCCTCATGGACCGCCATGACCCAGACTTCACCATGCTGCACATCTGGGGCACCGATCGCTTGCAGCACGAGCTGTGGCATCTCATGGACAAGGACCATCCCAAGCACGAACCGGCGATGGCTGAGAAGTTCATGCCCCGCATCGAGGCCTACTACCAAATGATCGACATGCACATTGGCAAGCTTGTCAGCAAGGCAGGCGAAGACGGCATCACCTTTGTGATCAGCGACCATGGCTTCGGGCCGACGCATTTCTTCATCGACCTCAATAGCTGGCTTCTGCGCGAGGGCTTCATCACGCTCAAGACCGGCTGGAAGACGCGCTGGCGCAAGCTGCTTTGGGATCTCGGCTGGACACCGCACGTCCTCACGGTCCTGCTTTCGCCGCTCTCGGCACTGCTCGGGAAAAAGCAGGCCAAGGCCCCCGAGACGCGCCTGCGCAAATCGACCGGCACCGTCTCCATCCCCGGCATGCTCAGCCTCACCGAAGATGTCGACTGGGAGAAGACGAGAGCCTACGCGCCCTTTGGCTGGTCCGGCATTTACATCAACACCAAGGGAATCCGTCCGAATGGCTCCGTCGATCCCAAGGACTACGATGCCATTCGCGATGACATCGCCGCACGGTGGGACTCGCTCGAGAACCCCTATACCCGCACAAAGGTCGGCGGGCCGGTGCATACCAATGCCGACATGTATCACGGCGAATTCGCGCCGTACGGCCCCGACGTCATGCCATTGCCGCTCGAAAACAAACACATGCCCGTCTGTTTCTTCGGCTTCACCAGCAAGCAGCCCGTGTACAAGAACATCACGCTATACGGCAACCACGTGATGGACGGCATCCTCTGCGCGGCGGGAAAGGGCATTCAACAGGGGGCCCGGCAAGATGCCATTCTCTATGACCTCGCCCCTACCATTCTCCACCTTTTCGGCCTGCCCATCCCCGACGACATGGACGGCAAGGTCATCACAGGCATCCTCGACACCTCCGAACAAGCCAAGGAAATCCAAACCCAGAAAGCAGATGCCGAGGCCCAATCCACCGAAGGCCTGACCCCCGAAGAAGAAGCCGAGCTGCGGGAAAAACTCATGGGATTGGGGTACTTATAGAACGCAGAGAAGAGCGAGAAGCGCCCTCCTCCTCCTCGTGATGCCCGCGCGCGCGGGAATCCACTCTTGACTCCTTTGCTGTAAACGGGTCTGCCGCCCCTCTCCCTTACGTCAGATGCCGGCGGCATTTGGCATCGGGGCGTGTCGCAGCTGGGAGCCCGTGACAAAGGGGGAGCTGTGGCGGGGCGTATTCCCGCCGTCCTTCACGTTCATCGGGCTCGTGATTAGCGGTCGATGCTGGCTTTGAGAACGTTGTCGGCGTAGTCGGCGACGATGTTGAAGGCTTCTAGGCTTTGCTCGAGCGGGTAGCTGTGGGTGATGAGCTTGGAGACATCGACGCGCTTGCTCGCGGTCCACTGAATGGCGGTTGGGTAGTTGTTGCAGAAGCGGCGCACCCATTGCAGCGTGAGTTCTTTACGGCGGGCCGGGGCGACAGGCAGCACGTCTTCCTCGTGCCCGCTGATGCCGACGTGGACGACACGTCCGGCCGGCCGCACGGCAAGGATGGCATTGGGCAAAGCGGTATGGGCATTCGTAGCATCGATGCACACGTCCGGACCGCGGCCGCGGGTCCAATCTCGCAGCCGCGCCACGGGGTCATCTTCGGCCGCGTTGAAGGTCTTGTCGCAGCCGTTTTCCAGCCCTGCGTCGGCTCGGTAGAAGAGCCGGTCGCAGCCGTAGATGGCGCCGGCGCCGGCGGTACGCAGCACTTGTGCTATCAGCAAGCCGAGCGGGCCCAGGCCGAAGACGGCCACATCGTCGCCAGGCCGCAGTTGGCACAACTCGACGACGTGAATCGCCACGGCGAGGGGTTCAACCATGGCCGCTTCGGCCATGCTCATGCTGTCTGGAATGGGGAAGCACATGGCCGCGGGGGCACAGTAGTAGTCGCAAAGGCAGCCTTGACGTGGCGGCGTGCCGGGAAAGCCCATGTCCGGGCAGACGTTGTAGCGTCCCGTGCGGCACCATTCACACTGACCGCAGGGATATCCCGGTTCGACCGTAACGCGCTCGCCTACGCGGCTTTCGGAGACGCCTTCGCCGGCGGCCTCGATGATGCCTGCGTACTCGTGCCCAAGCGCGAAGGGTTCACGAATCTGCTGCGCGCCGATGCCGCCTTCGACAAAGTAATGGATGTCGGAGCCGCACACGCCGACAGAGTCGACGCGCAACAGCACCTCGCCGGGGCCGGGTTCCGGCGCCGGCACGTCGGCCAGATGCATCTGCCGCGGGGCAGTCCACAGCATGGCTTTCATCGCTATCGGCTCCTCTTTCGCACGGGCAATGCTAGTGGAACGTACTCTATCATGTTGAGCGGGATGGCGGCAGCCGCATCAGTGGGCAAGGGGACGTTCCGGATGTACAACGGGCAAAAAGTAGTGGTGGTCATGCCGGCGTACAACGCGGCAAAAACGCTCCGGCAGACGTATGACGAGGTGATGGCGCAGGGCGTGGTGGATGAGGTGGTGCTGGTCGATGACTGCAGTCACGATGAGACCGTGGCCATCGCCGAGGCATTGCCGCAGACGACCGTCATGCGCCACGAGGAGAACCGCGGATATGGCGGCAATCAGAAGACCTGCTACCGCATTGCCCTCGAGCGCGGCGCCGACATCGTCATCATGGTGCATCCGGATTATCAGTATACGCCGCTCCTCATTCCG
>CAZLBS010000061.1:5540-11217 GCA_964557505.1 uncultured Nitrospiraceae bacterium
GATGGGCTACAAACAGTACGACAAAGGCCGGCCGCGCATCTTGGGCGGGCAGGCCATGAAGGGCGGCATGCCGTGGTGGAAATACATCTCGAATCGCTTCTTGACGGCAGCCGAGAACCTGCTCATCGGCGCCAAACTCAGCGAGTACCATACCGGCTACCGGGCCTTCTCCCGTGAAATTTTGGAGCGCCTGCCGCTGGATGCCAACTCGGATGACTTCGTCTTCGACAATCAGATGTTGGCGCAAACCCATTGGTACGGCTATATAATTGCGGAGGTGAGCTGCCCGGCCAAGTACTTCGCGGAGGCGAGCAGCATCAACTTCAGGCGCAGCCTGCGCTATGGGTTCGGCTGTTTGGGAACGGGCCTGTTGTTTCGGGCCGCACGCACGGGTTTGGTGCGCACATCTTTGTTCCCACGACAAACGAAGTAGAATTCGCGAATTGGAATACGCTTTTTGGGGCGGCATGTTACAGCGACGTAGCGGCCAGTATTGCAGGCCGGAAAAATCGTGGAGGATCAACTCGAATGACAACGTGGAAGAGCATTGCAGGCGTGGTGTTGGGGGCGGCTATCTGCGTAGGCTGCGTGACGGTGGCGAGTACAGGCACGGCAGCCGCCGAAAAGCCGAGCCCTGAAGAGGCTTTGGCCAAGTTGAAAGAGGGGAATGCGCGTTTCGTAACTGGCGAATCCACCTTCCCGAACACATCCAGCGATAGGCGCGCATTGGCCGGTGGCGCTGATCAAGGCGACTATGCATATGCGACGATCCTTAGCTGCGCCGACTCGCGCGTGCCCGTCGAAATGATTTTTGATTCGGGCGTGATGGACTTGTTTGTGATTCGCGAAGCGGGCAATGTGGCCGACACCAATGAAATCGGCACGATTGAATATGGCCTGGGCTACGTGCACACGCCGGTTCTGGTGGTGATGGGGCATTCCGGCTGCGGCGCAGTTGCAGCGGTGAAGGGCGTGCTCGAAGGGTCGGATGCCAAGTTCGAGCGCAACATTCCGCCGCTGGTCGACACCATCATCCCGGCGGTGCAAGAGACGCTTGAGGCCCATGCGGATGCGAGCGACGAAGACAAACTGAATGCCGCGATTGAAGCCAATGTCTGGAAGCAGATGTACGACATTTTCCTGGAAAGTCCCGCGGTGCGCGACCATATCGACAGCGGCAAGGTCGTCGCCGTTGGTGCGGTCTATGACATCGGCTCAGGTGAAGTGAAGTGGCTTGACATGGACAAGCCGGGGCAGTTGCTTGCCAAGGCGAAGGAAGATCCCGAACGGGCAACGGAAAAGTTCGCCCAGTAGCTCAACCGGCAGACCAGGATGCGAGAGGTCGATCACGGCCGGCATCGGTAGGCGGCGGCAAACACAGCATTCAAGACAAACCAAGCCCCGCGCCTTTCAGTGGCGCGGGGCATTGTTTTGTCCGAATCTGTCGCACGCCGTCTGCCATGCGGCGGCCGCCTGCCATTACTCTCGAGGTTCGATGAGGAAGCCTTCGGGCATTTGCGCCAAGGCGTTCGTCAAGATTTCGACGGCAATCTCATTCTGTGTTTTCTGCTCGGCCTTGGCCGCGGCGCGAAGGGCTTCGTACACATCCGTGGGCAGGCGCAACGTGACTTTGGCCGTCTCGTATATCGGATGATTCAAATCTTCAGGAGACGTGGCGTCGTCGCCACTGCTGATGTCGACGAAGAGTTCTTGCTGTGAAGGGCGGTGCTCGTCCTGAAGGCTGTCCGTGACGGCTTCAGGGTTCAGGGCGTTTAGAATATCGGTGTTCGACTGCCCCTGGTCAATGCGCTTCTGAATCTCCCCCCGGCCTCCCAGGCTGCGCAAGTGACGTGCAATGCCCGCGGAACTGAGCGCATAGCCGGAGTTGCGAATGAACTCGACCGCGGCATCGCCTTCCAGGCCGCGGCGCACCGCTTCGATGATCCGCTCTTGCTTGGCGCCTGTGACCCCGTGTTTGCTCATAGCCCGTTGTCCCTCAATTGCTTACCTTGGGAGTGTATCACGCAAAGCAGCCGTTCGGCATGCTGGGCCCCCGCACGCATCACGCGCCGCGCCCTCAGGCGAATACATTCATTGACGCGCAGTTAGACCAATGTTAGGCTATAATTTAAGAGGGCCAAGGAGCCGGTGCTTGTTCCTGTTTCGCGGCCCATTCTTCGCATACTAGGATGCGTTGTCACCGCCGAGGGAGGGGTCATCATGAACGTTTCCGTAGCTGCCCGGCATATGGATTTGACCAACGGCCTGAAGGATCATGTCGAGAAGTTGCTGACGCGGGTGTACGAACACTACGACCGAATCACGCAAGCGGATGTCGTGTTGACCGTCGAGAAGCACCGGCACATTGCCGAAGTGACGCTCAAGGCCAATGGCTTCCGCATTCACGGGAAAGAAGCTACGGAAGATATGTACGCCTCGGTGGACAAGGTGGTGGACAAGATTGAGAGCCAGGTGAAGAAGCACAAGGGCCGGATGTCGCGCTTCAAGTACCGGCCGGTCGAGACGGTGCGGGATTACAGCCACCACATCGTAGCCCTGCCTTGGGAACGCGAAGCGCCGGAAACGGTGGAAGATGCCGAGCACCGCGTCATCCACCACGAAAAGATCGAAGCCAAGCGCATGGATGTTCATGATGCCGCCATGCACCTCGATCTTGGCAATCAGCCCTTCTACGTCTTTGAAAATGAAGATACGGGCCGGCTGTGCGTCATCTACAAGCATGAGGAAGATGGCACCTACGGCGTCATCGAACCATAACCAGAATCACGGCCCGATGCCACGCCCGCGGCAAGACCAACGCCGCGGGCGTTTTTTTTGGCGGCCGCCCCGAAAGACGTGAAGCGCTGCCCATGCCGGTGCTTAGGGCGCTTACGGGTGTTCCCTGAGCAACGCGATGGCATGGGTCGAGATGGCTTCGCCGCGTCCCTCGGGTCCCACGCGTTCGTTGGTCTTGGGCTTTACACTGACGTTGGCCATGCTGGTATCGAGGGCTCTGGCGAGGTTTTCACGCATGGCGTCAATGTGGGGATTCAGCTTGGGGCGCTGGGCGACGATGACGCTGTCGACGTTGACCAGCACAAAACCGGCATCGCGGGTCTGGCGGTAGGCCTCACGCAGGAGTTCCAGGCTGTCGGCCCCTTTCCACTCGGGCGCCGTGTCGGGAAAGAGGATGCCGATATTGCCCAGGGCAGCGGCCCCGAGGAGGGCATCCGTGATCGCATGAGCAAGGGCATCGCCATCGGAATGCGCCGCCATGCCGAGTTCGAAGGGAATGCGCACGCCGCCAAGGATCAGCGGGCAACCTGGCTCGAGGCGGTGCAAATCATATCCAATGCCGATGCGCATCAGGCAAGACCCTTGTCGATTATGGCCCGGGCGAGGGCGAGATCGTCCGGGGTCGTGATCTTGAAATTGAGCGCGCTCCCCATGACGAGACGGACATGTCCCCCCGTTTCCCGGACCACGGTGGCGTCATCGGTTGCGGCGAGCCCCCGTTCGTGCGCCTTTCCATGCGCATCGCGGATGACGCCGACCTGAAAGGTCTGGGGCGTCTGGCATGCCCACAGGAAGCGGCGGTCGGGCGTCGAGGCCAGTTCGCCCTCGCCATTGTCGACCAAAATGGTGTCGGCGCTTGGGATGGCCACCGTCGCGGCGCCCACTTCAGCGGCGGCAGCGATGCTCGCCTCGATAGCTTCGCCCGTTACGAAGGGCCGCGCCGCGTCGTGGATGGCCACGATATCCGTATCCGGCTGCAACGCGGCCAAGCCAAGCACGACGGAATCTTGCCGCTCGGCCCCGCCAGGAATCACCTCCGCCCGCCATTCCGGCGCCATGTTCTCCAGGAGTTCGGCAAAGGCTCTGGCATGCGGGGGAGGCGCCGTGACGATCGCAGGGGGCTCAATGGAGGTATTGGCGAAGCGGCGCAATGTGCGTACCAGCATCGGAACCCCGGCCAGTTCGACCAGGGCCTTTGGGCAATCCTGTCCCAGGCGCGTCCCGGCGCCAGCGGCGACCAACAGCACCTGCGCCTTCACCGGGGGCGCCTAGGGCTCGACGGATTTCAGCTTGGAGAAGATCATGCGGCCGGCGGCCGTTTGCAGCACGCTGGTGACCTGCACCGAAACTTCTTTTCCGACATGCTGCTTGGCGCCATCGACGACGATCATCGTGCCGTCGTCGAGATAGCCGACGCCTTGCTGCGCCTCTTTCCCTTCCTTAACGATGCGCAAAGTCATGGCTTCGTCCGGCAGTACTGCCGGCTTCAAGGCATTGGCAAGGTCATTTATATTTAACACATCAACGCCTTCGATCTGAGCGACCTTGTTGAGATTGAAGTCGTTCGTCATAACTTTAGCGCTGTACTTCTGGGCTAAATGGACCAGCTTTGCATCTACTTCCTTTATCCCCTGAGGGTTATCTTCCAACACTTCGACAAAAACTTTGGAACTGTCGTCCTGCAATGACTTTACAATATCCAATCCCCGTCTTCCACGAGCCCTTCGGAGGTCATCTGGCGAGTCAGCGATATGTTGCAATTCGTGCAAAACGAAACGAGGGATGAAGAGCTGTCCCTCGAGAAAACCGGTCTCGGCCATGTCGGCGATGCGGCCGTCAATCAGCACGCTAGTGTCAACTATTTTTGCCGGAATGTTTGGCGGTGGCCGGCGGTCCATGGCGCGCACGAGGGCTTCCCAATTAGACGCCCTGGTGAGCCCCAATGCGATCCCGACGTAGCCGAACAGCAATGCGAAGGTGGTGGTAATGAAGAGGGATACGGAAGCGTCGTCAATCTCGAGCGCGGAGTTGACGTATTGGGCCACGCCCCACCCGGTGAGGAGCCCGAGCACGACGGCGCCGAAGGCGGGCGCGAGACGGTCGAAGGCTTCCTGGGTGACAAAGTTGAGCGCCAGCAATATCCCGGCAGCAATGCCGCCGCCGAGGAGAATGCCAGACAAGACGTAGACGGAGACTTCTTCGGCGTTGCGCTGGTCTGCGATGAGATAGCCCCAGGCGACACCCATGCAGATGGCGGCAATAAAGAAGATGCCCTGAACGATGCGGAGTGTTGTCATTACGGAACCCTGTCCCCTCCCGCCGACAATATACCTGGAGCACGCGTTCCGCTGCACGAAGCGCCGAAAATGCCCGAAGCCCGGATAATCATGTGAGCAGGCCGTTAGCCGTGTAGAACCCGCCGCGCATGCTCTTAGGACGCGCCCGTCAGGCAAACGGTTTTGCTTCGCGCGTGATGCCCCCGCAAGATGGCGGCGTTGGACTGGGACGCGCCGAGGCGCTTGGCAAGCAACGAGACGAGCGCTGCGTTGGCCTTCCCTTCTTCCGGGAGCGCCGTAAGAGTGACGCGCGACTGGCCCGCTTGCGTGCCGCTCAAGCTGCTTCGTGACATGCTTGGCTGCACTAACACCTGCACATGCAGCGCGTTGCCCCGCTGGGCGGCCTACCCGCCACCAATAGGATTAGCGGCGCTTTGCAAGGGACTCCGCCGTGGCTTCCTGCCAAGCACCAATGTGCTGATACCGTTCCTGCCGTTTCTCGAGCGGCCAGGCCCCCTGCCGCGCGCCCTTCAGAAACCTGTCAATCTCCCCGCGGAGGTGCACTGCGGCGGCGCCTGGATCGCGGTGCGCGCCGCCCGGGGGCT
>CAZLBS010000062.1:0-11089 GCA_964557505.1 uncultured Nitrospiraceae bacterium
AGGCGGCGGATCCGCAGCGTGAACAATCTGGCGAAACCGCATAGCGGGGCCGCTTCTGCATGGCCGAAGCCCGAGAACGATCCGGACGATTTAAGCGCGGCGGCACGACACCGGCTCCAACATTCGACCGGGTGCCGCCGCAAAATATTGAGGCGGAGCAGGCTGTGCTTGGGGCGATGCTGCTGAGCGCGGACGCGGTCGGCACCGCCATCGAAATCCTGCACGAAAACGCCGAGCACATCTTCTACGTTGAGGCGCACCAGCATTGCTATGCGGCCATGATGACCTTGGCGCGCGAGAACCGTCCGGTAGACGCGCTCACCCTGAGCGACCAGCTCATGAAAGACGGCCAGCTCGAGGCCGTTGGCGGGGCGAGTTACGTGGCCGAACTCAGCGGCGCGGTGCCCACGGCGGCCAATGTCGAGTATTACGCCCAAATCGTGCTCGACAGCGCCTTGCTCCGCCGCCTCATCTCCACCTGCACGGCCATTGCCTCCGAGGCCTACGGCACTGAAGAAGAAATCCCTGTGCTGCTTGACAAGGCGGAAGCACAAATTTTCCAGATAGCCGAGCAGCGGCAGTTCAATCCCATCTCCCGCGTGAGCGATCTGCTCGAAGCCAGCATCAGCCGCATCGAAACCTTGATGCAGTCGAAGTCAGGCATCACCGGGATCGCGACCGGCCATGCCGTGCTTGACGAATTGCTCTCGGGCCTTCAACCCGCCGACATGGTGATCCTCGCTGCCAGGCCATCTGTCGGGAAGACTGCCTTTGCCCTGAACCTTGCCTGCAATGCGAGCATTCAGAACAAGCATTCCGTGTTGGTTTTCAGCATCGAAATGGCGAAGGAGCAGCTCGTGCAGCGCATGCTCTGTATGCTCGGCGGCATCAATTCGAAGCGCTTGCGCTCAGGCTTTCTTGCCGCCAAGGAGTTCCCCAAGATTCAGACGGCTGCGAGCAAAGTGAGCGCCGCGCCCATTTACATCGACGACTCCCCCGGCATTACGCCGCTCGAACTCCGGGCGAAGGCGCGGCGTCACAAAGCGCAATACGGCCTCGACATGGTCGTCATCGATTACCTGCAGCTCATGACGACGGGCCAGCGGGCCGAGAGCCGGCAGATTGAAATTAGCACGATCTCACGCCAGATCAAGGGCATCGCGCGCGAGCTGAACATCCCGGTGCTCTGTTTGTCGCAGCTGAGCCGTGAGGCAGAGAAAGACGACACAGGGGCTCCCAAGCTGTCGCACCTGCGCGAGTCCGGAGCCATTGAGCAAGACGCGGACGTGGTGCTCATGCTGGCACGCGCCCCGGCTCATGAAGCCGAAGGCAACGAAAACCTCGTCAACTTGCACGTAGCCAAGCACCGCAACGGGCCGACCGGGCGTGTCCAATTGCTGTTTGACCGCGATACGCAGCGCTGGCTTGATGTCGGGGGTGCCTCCGAACCCAGCGACCCGCCCCCGCCGCGGGCCTACGACGAGATGGATGCCATGGCCGAAGACATTGCGGGGCTCGACGAAGAAGAAACCTTTTAGGCCCGCGTCAAGCGGCGGTAGCGCGAACGGCGGTTTTCAAATAGCCGCGAGCCGAGTTCCTTCGCACGCCATGTTTCGTATTCGTTGTAGTTGCCCTCGAACCAGCGCACCTGGCCGCTTCCTTCAAACGCCAACACATGCGTGCAAACGCGGTCGAGGAAGAAGCGATCATGGCTGATGATAAGCACGCATCCGCTAAAGCCTAAGATGGCTTCCTCGAGCAACCGCAAGGTATTCACATCCAAGTCATTGGTTGGCTCGTCGAGCAGCAGCACATTGCCGCCTTCCTTCAGCAGCTTGGCAAGGTTGCAGCGGTTGCGCTCTCCGCCGGACAGCTGACTTGCCTGCTTTTGCTGATCCGAGCCGGTAAATCCGAAGCGTGCCAGATACTGCCGCACGGGAATCTTCTGATTGCCAAACGTCACATCCGCCGCGCCGCCGCTGATCTCATCGATGAGACTGACATCCCCTTGAATGGCAGCGCGCTCCTGATCGACATAACTGAGGACTACGGTCGAGCCCACGATGACCTCGCCGGCATCGGGCTGTTCCTGGCCCACGATGCATCGGAGCAGCGTCGTCTTGCCCGCGCCATTCGGGCCAACCAAACCCACCACGGCCCCCTTTGGAACCGTGAAGCTCAACTCCTCGAAGAGCGGCTCTTTGTCGAACTGTTTGGTCACGCCATGAAACTCGATGACCTGGCTGCCCAGCGGAGGGGCCGGCGCGATTTGGATGACCGCGGCGTCCTGCTTCTGCGCGGCGTTTTCCTTCGCGACCAACTGCTCGTAATGAGCCAAACGCTCACGGCTCAAGTCCTGCTTGTCTTTCGAACTCATCTTGATCCAAGCCAACTCGCGCTCAAGCGCCTTCGCCCGTGGGGCATCCTTCTTCTGCTGTTGGGCAAAGCCCGTGAGCTTCTGCTCGAGCCAGGACGAATAGTTGCCTTCCCAAGGAATGCCCTGCCCGTGGTCCAGTTCGAGAATCCACTTGGTGACATTGTCGAGGAAGTAGCGGTCATGCGTGACGATCAGCACCGTCCCCGGGTACTCGGCTAGCTGCGTCTCGAGCCAGTCGACGGTCTCGGGGTCCAGGTGGTTGGTCGGCTCGTCGAGCAAGAGCAGATCGGGGCGCTCGAGCAAGGCCTTGCACAAGGCAACGCGCCGCTTCTCGCCTCCGCTCAGCGTGCTGATCTTTTGGTCGTCGGGCGGCAACACCATGGCCTCGCAGGCCTGATCGATGCGAGAGTCCAGCGACCATGCGTCCGCGGCGTCGAGCTTATCCTGCAACGCTCCCATTCGCTCAATCGCTTGCTCCATTTCATCGTCGTCCGTGATCTCCCCCATCTTCATGCTGAGGTCTTCGAACTCCTGCTGGAGGGCCTTTATGCCGGCGAATGCGCTTTCGACAACCTCGCGCACGGTGCGCTCCGGATCGAGTCGCGGCTCTTGCGGCACCATGCCCCGCGCGTATCCCTTCGACAGATCCGCTTGGCCTTGGTAATCCGGCTCTTCGCCTGACATGATGCGCAGCACCGTCGATTTGCCTGACCCATTCGCACCAACAATCCCAATCTTTGCCCCGGGATAGAAGCACAAATTGATGTCCTTTAGGACTTGCTTCTGCCCATAAAATTTGCTGAGTCCCAGCATTGTGAAGATAAACTTCTCTGCCATGCGATGGTGTCCTTGGCGTTGCGTGCGTCTGTTGCGGCCTGCGTCCCTGGCGGCCATTGTAGCAACCGGCAGGCCCGCGGCTCGCGCGCGCATCACGATGAACGGACCCTTATAATGGGGATGAACGGGCAAGGGGCAGCCCGGCGAAGCTCGCGTAAGAGGAATTCCCTTCTCATGGCAAACCTAGAAACCGAGCGCCAGATCCAGATTCAGCAACTTCGCCGGCGTCTCGGCGAAATCTATGGCCAACTGTATGCGCAGCGCCAGCCGATTGAGCCCATCGAGATGTGCGTCACGGGACTGGGCAAAGGGCCTGACCCCATCCCCGAGGAAGGATGGCAGCCTTTCGCGCCGATGAGCATCTGGGGCGGCTTCGACCAGACCACCTGGTTCCGCATGCGCGTCACCGTGCCGCCGGAAATGCGCGGGAAACGCGTCGCCGCGCTTATCCGCACCGCTGCCGAAGGATTGCTCCCGCAGATGACGGGCCTCACGGAAGGCGGCGAAGCGCTGGCATACGTGAATCGGAAGCCGGCGCATGGCATCGACCGCAACCGCGACGCCATCTATCTTGTCGAGCGCGCCCGCGGCGGCGAGAGTTTCGAGATTCATCTCGAGGCCTGCCCAAGCACCCGGTACGATCTCCGCCACATCTTCATGTATGCCGACATCGCCGTCATGAATATCGAGGTTTGGGACTTCTATTGGGACGCAAGCGCCGCCCTCGATGTTGTGGAGACGCTCGAAGCCAACTACGCGCCGCGGCGGCAACTCTTCGAGCTTGTGTACGACGTGGTTGCCGGCGTCGATTTGCAGCACATTGGAGAACCGCCCTTTTTCGATTCGCTGGTGCGGCAAAGCCGCGCGCTCAAAAAAGGCCTTGCTCCCTTTCAGCAAAGCCAGGGCATGGGCACGCTGGTCCTCGCGGGACATGCGCACATCGACACGGCTTGGCTGTGGCCCCTGCGAGAAACGCAACGGAAATGCGCCCGAACGTTTTCCACCATCCTTGCCCTGATGGACCGGTATCCTGAATTTCATTTTTCCTGCAGCCAGCCCGTGCAATACGCTTGGATGAAAGAGCACTACCCCGACATTTTCGCCGGCATCAAGAAGCGGGTGCGCGAAGGCCGGTGGGAATTGTGCGGCGCACCCTGGGTCGAGCCGGACCATAACATTCCTTCTGGCGAATCGCTCATTCGGCAATACCTCTATGGCAACCGCTGGTTTCAGCAGGAATTCGGCAGACGCTCGCGCATTGCATGGGTGCCCGACTCCTTCGGATACAATTGGCAATTGCCTCAAATTATGACCAAATGCCAACTGCGCGCATTTATCACCACGAAGATTTCTTGGAGCCAATTCTCTGAGTTTCCGTACAGCTTCTTTTTGTGGGAAGGGGCCGATGGCGCCCGCATCCCGGCCATCATGCCGCCGCTCAACTACAACGGGGTCGTGCGTCCTGGCCAACTCGCCGAGCAGTGGAAGCAGTTCAAACAAAAAGAGAAGGTAGAGCAACTGCCATTTCCCTTTGGATATGGCGATGGCGGCGGCGGCCCAACCATGGACATGATCGAGCATGGCAAGCGGCTCAAGAATATGGTGGGCATGCCTAAGTGCGAATTCGGCCGCATTGAAGATTGCGTCGAGCGCATGGTCCAACAAGCAAACCAGGATGAATTGCCGGTCTACGCCAATGAACTTTATTTAGAGTATCACCGCGGGTGCCAAACCACCCAGGCCCGGACCAAGCGGAACAACCGCATCTGCGAGACCGCCCTGCACGACGCCGAGGTCTTGGCTTCCTATGCGCATTTCTTAGGAGGCGAATACGACGACGAGTCGCTCGTGGCTGCCTGGAAAATCCTGCTGACAAACCAATTTCACGATATTCTCCCGGGAACCTCGCTCGAAGAAGTCTTCCGGCAGTGCGAGCTTGATTACGCCGAGGCGAAGACGCACATCGAAAAAGCGCGTGTGCGTGCCGTCCGCCATCTTCTATCGAGCATCGACGCGAGCGGCGACGGAGCGCCCATCGCCATATTCAACACCCGCAGTTGGATGCGCACGGAAGTGGCGCAGGTCTCGATGAAGCTGCCCAAGGGCAATTTCTCCGTGCTCGACACGCTTGGACAACCTGTACCGCATCAGCGCATTTCCAATGATGCGCTTCTCTTTTTGGCGGAAGACATTCCTGCGCTTGGGTATGCCGTGTACCGCATCGTCCCAGGCGTGCTGGCTCCCGCGGAAATGCCTTCGCTGGAGGCGACGCAACGCACGCTCGAGAACGACTACCTGCGCGTGCGCCTGAACGACGACGGGACCCTTGCGAGCCTCTTCTGCAAGACCGAAGAACGCGAAGCGCTTCCCGAAGGCGACCGTGCGAACGTGTTGCAGTTCTTTGATGACCGTCCGCACCTGCACGACGCCTGGGATATCGACCATAACTTCGAAGATATTCAGTGGGAAGCGCCCGTTCCGCAAAGCATCGAACTTGAGGAGGAAGGCCCCCTCCGCGCCAGCATCAAGGTGGTCTGGCGGACCGAGCGCAGCGTCATCACCCAACATGCGACATTGCTTGCCGGGTCGCCCCGCGTCGAATTTCGCACCCATGTGGATTGGCATGAACGGCATACCCTGCTCAAGGCGGCGTTTCCCATTGATGTGCTGGCACGGCGAGCGGCATATGAGATTCAATTCGGCACTATCGAGCGGCCAACGCATCATAGTGAAATCCAAGATCGCGCACGTTTCGAGGTGCCCGCCCAGCGTTGGGCTGATTTATCCGAACCCGACTTCGGCGTCTCACTGCTGAATGATTGCAAGTACGGATACGACGCGAAAGGCAACGTGCTGCGCATCTCTTTGTTGCGGTCGCCGGTTGACCCGGACCCAGAGGCCGACCAAGGCGAGCACGAGTTTACGTATGCCCTCTATCCCCACGGCGGCGATTGGCGCAATGGCGCCGTGCAGCAGGCCGCCGAGTTGAATTCGCCCCTGCTCGTCTTTGATTCGGCGAACACGGCCGGCCCGGAACTATCGCGCGGCGCGCTGATCTCTGTCGATGCTGAGAATGTCATCATCGATGGCATCAAAAAGCATGAAGATTCGAAGGCCCTAATCATTCGGTTTTATGAGGCTTACGGCCAACGGACGCATGCAACGTTCACGTTTGCCAAGCCCCCGCGTCGCGTCAGCGAATGCGACTTCATGGAAGAAAACGACGTACGCCTCGCGCCCGCCAATGCCGAGCTGAACGTATTCGTCAAGCCTTACGAGGTGCGCGCGCTCAAAGTGCAGTTTTAGTTCAATATGTGGCGCTGCTGCCGATGCCGGGCAGAAACAGCCGCGTATACAGTTCGAGCGCATAGTCATCGGTCATGCCGGCGATGTAATCCGCCGTGCGCCGCTCGATCGGCTCATCCGGATCCCCCGCACTGCTTTCCACTGTCGGGTTCTCGAAATGGTGCAGCGTCAATTCGCGTATCGTCTTGCGTGCTTTCGAGATGGTTTCCTCGATAGGGGGCGAAGGATAGAGATGCGTGTAGAGCCACGTGCGCAGTTCGAGCATAGCCTCGCGCGGCGCGGGTGTCATGCTGATGCCATGCTCGCCACTCGCCTCAATCACCGCGGTAACCATGTGGCTAATGCGTTGCGAACTCGTCGCCCCAAGCAGCGCAATAGCGTCCTTTGGCAAATCATCGAGCGAGATGATCCCCGCGCGGAGGGCATCGTCGATATCGTGATTCACATAGGCAATGGCATCCGAAATGCTGAGGACGTCGCCCTCAAGGGTGGCGGCGCACCTGGCAATGCTGCCCATGAGGAGGGCCTTGCCCCGCGAGTGGTGGCGGATCCCATCGCGCACCTCGAAGGTTAAATTGATGCCGCTCCAGGCGTGGCTCGGGGAAGATTCCAATTTTTCCACCACGCGCACGCTCTGTTCCGCATGATGAAACCCGCCTGGCAGCAACTCGTTCAACACCGTCTCACCCGCATGCCCAAAGGGCGTGTGTCCCAAATCATGCCCCAGCGCAATCGCCTCCGTCAGATCCTCATTCAGGGAGAGCGCGCGTGCAATCGTCCGGGCGATCTGGCTCACTTCCAAGGTGTGCGTCAGCCTCGTGCGGTAGTGATCGCCTCGAGGCGCGCAGAACACCTGCGTCTTGCGCTTCAGGCGGCGGAACGATTTCGTGTGCAAGATCCGGTCACGGTCTCGTTGAAAAGCCGTCCGATAGGCGTGCGGGGCTTCGGCATGTTCGCGGCCATGACTCTCTCCGGAAAACGCCGCATACGGCGCGAGGATGTTCCGTTCGCGCAGTTCCAGAGAAGCGCGGATGCCAGCGTCGGCACGGGCCACAGAACGTTACTTTCCCTTCTCCAGGCGAGAGGCAAGCGCGGGCGGAAGTCCCGCTTCTAGAATGTCGTGCTGCGCCTTGCCAATGTCATATTCCACCCGCCGAAACTCCACCTCCTGGGCATCGGCATCATAAATGGCGTAGGCCGCGCGCACATCGCCATCGCGGGGCTGACCGACCGCGCCCGGATTAATCAGAAACCGGCTTCGCGAATCTACTTTGTACTGTTGATTTTTGGGCTTTTCCACCGTCAAGCCATTCGTGTTGAACAAGGCAACGCGGTGACTATGGCCGTAAAAACAGACACGCCGCTGTTGGTCGTCCAGGTGCTCCATGGCGCGGACCGCGTCGAGCCAGTCGATGATGTAATCATCTCGGTTTCCCGGCGACCCATGAACGGCAAGGCAGTACTCGCCAAACTGGATCTGTTCCGGAAGGGTGGCCAGCCAGGCCCGGTTGTCCGCGCGGATCGCCTGACCGTGCCATTCGATAGCCCGCTTAGCGGCCGACCGAAAAAACCACGGCTCTTCTTTCCCGCAGGCCGCCGCGTCGTGATTGCCCATGACACACGGGACTTCGCGCTCGCGCACCATATCGACAACTTCGTTCGGACTCGCCCCGTACCCCGTCAAATCGCCGAGGCAAACAATGGCGTCTGGCCTGTTCCGGTCGATGTCGTCAAAAACCGCGCGCGTCGCGGGCAAATTCGAATGCATGTCCGAGATGATGGCATACCGCATAAGCTGAACAGAATAGCTGTCAGTCATCCGGCGATCAAGCAAGCAATGGGCGCCCCGCGAGGTTGCGCCGCCATTCGCCATGCGGTGGAGTTTCGGCCTGCACTGACAGCTAGTCGCTGCCGTCTGCGAAGGCCTGCATCTGGTCCGTTATCTTGCGCAGCTTTTTGGCCTTCTTCCGCGCATGTTCATTCTTGGGATCGATTTCCAGCACCCGCTCCATAAGCTCCAGTGCCCGGTCATACTCGCGCCGCTTGATGTGCTGCACGCCGAGGTTGTACTGCGTGACCAGCAGCTTTTTCAGCAAGCGCCGTGAAGCCTCCCCCTTCGCCATGGCCCCATCGTACAGCTTGAGCGCCTGGCCATAGTCGCGCATTTCAAAGTAGAAGTCGCCAGTGGTTTCTTCCTGGCTGAGCGCGGCATTGCCCTTAGCACGCATCTGCTCGCGCTTCTGCTCCTTGTACGCCTTGTATTCATCTGGCGTCCAGATATGCTCTGTCGCGGCGCGCTCCACCAAAATGGAAAGGACATTGCCCGTCATGTCGGCTGGAACGAAGTAGAATCTTGGATTGCCGGGGTTGTAAGACCGCTGAGCACGCCCACGCACCACCTCTCCATCAGCAAACTGAATGATCAGTTCTTCACCTTCGGCATTCACCGGCTCCCAATCGCTTGCCCGAAAGCGGCCATCATAGCTCTTGACGTAATAGACGCCCTTTACCCGGGCAAACTCGATGCGCTCACGCTGATTGACCGAACGCCCTTTCTCATCGACCACATCGAGCAGGAAGCTGTCCTCGTGATGATCGAGGTGAAAGGACACGCCCATCATGGTGCTGCCGTCCGGAAAATGGACCACGAGTTGCTGGCGCGGATGCTTGCGGCGCAACTCTTTACGCCGGGCAGCTTCTTCACGTTCGCGCCGCTCGCGCTCTTGCCGAAAGCCGCTCTGCACGCTGTGGCGCAATTCATCGGTAACGCTGGCCCGGTGCACCTCCGTCGGAAACAGGCCCATCTCGCTGATCCGCCTGAGCGCATCCTTCTCGTCGTCTGCCTCGACCACGTCGAATTGCTCGACACCGTTCTGGTCGATAGCCCGGTACGCGAACTTCATGCCGGTGGTCTCCCAGCAGTACCACCCACTCCACCCAAAAGTTCGGCTCTTCCCTGAAATCAGCATAGCACGGGCGGTTGTGGGTGTAAATACGCGGAAATGTGCGGAAGCCAATCGATTGAACCCAGGCGAAAGCGTCAAGTTCCAGGGGGTTCGTCGAGCAGATCCAGCATGGCGCGTACGTCGTCGATGACCCGGTCGAGCAGGTCGATGCTGTCTTGATTGGTCTTGATGGCGCCCCGGCGGAAGTGTTCTTCATCCATGCGTTTGCGGGCGCCTTCGGTGGTAAGGCGCTCGTGCCACAGCAGGAATTTGATCCGCCGGACGGCTTCGACATCGGCCGTCCGGTAATACCGCCGGTTGGCCCGGTCGCGCGGGGGATTGAGCCGGGGAAAGCGCTCTTCCCATTGCCGCAGCACGTGGACGGGCACGCCTGTCAACTCGCTGACCTCGGCGATGCGAAGACGCCGCTCTGGCTCGGGACGCGTCGAGGCGGCCATGGATGAACCGCTATCGCGGCAAGAATGCCGGGCGCTTCTCATGCACCCAATCGCGTGGTTTCAGGTAATAATCCGTCAAATAAAACTCTGGCGTATCCGGGTCCGGCTGATAATCATACCGCCATTCCGCGGCCGCCGGCATGGACATCAAGATGGATTCAATGCGTCCATTTGATTGCAGGCCAAACTTGGTCCCCCGGTCATACACCAGGTTGAACTCGACATACCGCGACCGGCGGTGCAGCTGAAACGAGCGCTCCTGCTCGGTCCAGGTATCGCCCCCGTGAGCATGCACCAGCGGACGGTACAAGTCGGGGAAGGCCATCCCCAACTGATGGACGAAGTGATGGTTCTTCTCGAAGTTGCGGTTGAGGTGATCGAAGAAAATGCCGCCCACGCCCCGCTGCTCACCGCGGTGCGGATTGTAGAAGTACTCATCACAGGCTTCCTTGTGCCTCAAATATGGCTCTCCGCAGCCAATGCACAACAGCCGGACCGTCTGATGAAACGTCACGATTTCTTCAAACACAGGGTAATACGGCGTGAGGTCGATGCCGCCGCCAAACCACCACACATCCCCCGCTTCGAAGTACCGAATGTTCATGTGGATGGTGGGTACGTGCGGATTCCAGGGGTGCACCACGAGGCTCACGCCGGTCGCGAAGAAAGGCGTTCCGCTGGGAATGTCGAACTGTTGCGATGCGGCCTTCGGAAGCTCCTCGCCGCGGATGCCGCTGAAGTTCACCCCGCCGCGCTCGATGAACTTCGAGCGCTCCCAGATTCGCGTGATGCCGCCGCCTGTGCCCTTCTCATACGTCCAAACATCTTCGCGGCAGTCTTGCCCGTCGACCTTGGCCAGAAACTCGGTTATGTGATCGTGCACGCTGCGCATCGAATGCTCGACATTGCGCGTGGGATGCATCGGGCGGTCAGTCCAGCGGCGTTCCATCTTGCGTCCATACCGTTAGATTCGTCAGATCGCGTTTGCGTTCCTTGAACAAGTTCGCACACACGAAGCCTACAACAAACATGATCAGGTGGCCAAGAATCCCTGTGTAGTACGAATCAATGATATCAATGAAGCCGACCGTGCCGCCTTCCGGAATCATGCCCACCCCCTCGACGGCACGGTACAAGGTCCAGGCCAGCGTAAATGCAATGCCCAC
>CAZLBS010000063.1:0-11071 GCA_964557505.1 uncultured Nitrospiraceae bacterium
CGCGGAAGCGGTGGCCAATGGCTCGGCCCCCTTCAGCGGCATGCCAAGGGTCACTGGCGGGCGCTACTGCTTGTCGTCGAAGGAATTCACGCCGGCCATGGTCAAAGGCGTGTACGACGAACTCAAGAAAGACGCTCCGAAAAACCACTACACCATCGGCATCAACGACGATGTGACGCACACAAGTCTTGCCTTCGACCCCGCTTGGTCGACCGAAAAAGACGAGGTGGTCCGCGCGGTGTTCTACGGCCTGGGCGCGGACGGCACCGTGGGCGCCAACAAGAACAGCATCAAGATTATCGGCGAAGAAACCGAGAACGACGCGCAGGGCTACTTCGTGTACGACTCGCGCAAGTCGGGCTCGATGACAACCTCGCACCTGCGCTTCGGGCCGAATCTCGGCAACCCGACCTATCTCGTGAGCGAGGCCAATTTCGTGGCCTGCCACCAATTCTCTTTCTGCGAGAAAGTCGACATGCTGAAGGTGGCGCTGCCCGGCGCGACCTTCTTGCTGAACAGCCCCTACGGCCCGGATGAAGTGTGGGACAAGCTGCCCAAGAAGATGCAGCAGCAGATCATCGACAAGCAATTGAACTTTTATGTAATTGATGGGCTTTCCGTGGCGCGCGACGCGGGCATGGGCCGGCGCATCAATACCGTCATGCAAGCCTGCTTCTTTGCCATCAGCGGCATCCTGCCGAAAGACGAGGCCATCGCCAAGATCAAGGAGGCCATCAAGAAGACCTATGGCAAGCGCGGCGGCAACATTGTCGAAAAGAACTGGGCAGCCGTGGATGCCTCGCTCGACAATCTGCATCAGGTGAACGTGCCGGCTTCTGTGACGAGCCAGATCGATATGCGGCGCGTGGTGCCGGAAGAAGCGCCTGAGTTCGTCCAGAACATTACGGCAAAGATGCTCGACTTCCGCGGCGATGAGCTTCCCGTCAGCGCCCTGCCCGTGGATGGCACCTGGCCCACCGGCACGACCAAGTGGGAAAAGCGCAATATCGCCGACGAGATTCCGGTGTGGAATGACGACATCTGCATCCAATGCGGCAAGTGCGTGCTGGTCTGCCCGCATGGCGTCATCCGCGGCAAGGCGTTTACAGAAGAGGCCTTGGCCGGTGCGCCTCCAACCTTCAAAAGCACCGAGGCACGCGGCGCCTTCAAAGGCTTGAAGTACGCGCTCCAAGTCGCCCCGGAAGACTGCACGGGCTGCGCGCTGTGCGTCGAAGTCTGCCCGGTCAAAGACAAGAGCGAAGTCAAGAAGAAGGCCATCAACATGGAGTCGCAAGCGCCGCTCCGTGCGCAAGAGGCCGAAAACTGGGAGTTCTTTACCAAGATTGAACACCCTGATCGCGACACGCTCAAGAAGGGCATGGTGAACAATGCGCAGTTCCTCGAGCCGCTGTTCGAGTTTAACGGCGCATGCGCGGGCTGCGGCGAAACGCCCTACGTAAAGCTGATGACGCAGCTCTACGGCGATCGCATGTACATCGCGAATGCCACCGGCTGCTCGTCAATCTACGGCGGCAACCTGCCGACGACCCCCTACACGACCAATGGCGATGGCCGCGGCCCGACATGGTCGAATTCACTGTTTGAAGACAATGCCGAATTCGGCCTCGGCATGCGCCTCGCGGTCGATAAGCAGCATGAATTCGCGCGCGAGTTGGTCAAGCGGCTCGAGGGAACGCTCGGCTCCGAGCTGGTCGAGAAGACCCTTCGGCAGGACCAGACGGAAGAGGAAGGCATCCGCGCGCAGCGGGCCCACGTCGCCGAGATTAAGGCCAAGCTGCAAGGCGACGCATCGATAGACGCTAAGAATCTGCTGAGCATCGCCGACCAACTCGTGAAGAAGAGCGTCTGGATCATGGGCGGCGATGGCTGGGCCTACGATATTGGCTACGGCGGCCTCGACCATGTGATTGCCTCGGGCAAGAATGTCAACATCCTGGTGCTCGACACCGAGGTGTACTCGAACACGGGCGGCCAAGCTTCGAAAGCAACCCCCCGCGCGGCCGTGGCGAAGTTCGCGGCGGGCGGCAAGCCGGCGCCGAAGAAGGATCTGGGGTATATCGTCATGAGCTATGGCACGGCATACGTGGCCCGCGTGGCGATGGGCGCGAGCGACGCGCAAGTGATGAAGGCCTTCAACGAGGCGGAGAGCTTCGACGGGCCGTCCATCATCATCGCCTACTCGCACTGCGTGGCCCACGGATACGACCTTCGCTACGGCATGGAGCAACAGAAGAAGGCGGTCGATTCGGGCCATTGGGTCCTGCTGCGGTACGATCCGCGGCTCGAGGCCGAGGGCAAGAATCCGCTGCAACTCGATTCGAAGGCGCCGAAGATTCCATTGAAGGAGTACATCTACAACGAGACGCGCTACACCATGCTCGCCCATGCGAACCCGGAACGGGCCAAGATCTTGCTGGAAGAAGCGCAGGGCGATGTGCAACGGCGCTGGAAGATGTACCAAACCATGATGCATGAAGGGCATGCACAGGGCAACGGCGGTTCGGGCCAGTAAGGAGAGGCACCCATGGACCTGACAACGACATACTTAGGCCTGAAGCTGAAGAATCCGCTTGTTGCCTCATCCTCGCCGATGATGCAGGACGTGGACGCGGTGCGCCGCCTCGAGGACTGCGGCGCTTCGGCCATCATCATGCACTCGCTGTTCGAGGAGCAAATCAATGTCGAGAGCACCTATCTCGACACGCACCTCTCACAGCATGAAGACCATTACGCCGAGGCGGTGTCGTACTTTCCCGAGATGGGCGAGTACAAGCTGGGGCCCGAGGCCTACCTCGAGCACATCCAAGCGCTCAAGAATGCGGTCGACATTCCCATCATGGGGAGCCTGAACGGCATCTCGAAGGGCGGCTGGACGGCCTGCGCCAAGCAAATGGAAGAGGCGGGCGCCGATGCGCTCGAACTCAACATGTACTTCATCCCGACGGACCCAAGCGTAGCGGGGCCTGAGATTGAAGCCATGTATGTCGACCTCATGAGAGACGTGCGGGCGCACGTCAAGATTCCGATCGCCGTAAAGCTCTCGCCCTTCTTCTCGGCGCCCATCAACATGTGCCATCAATTGGAAGAAGCGGGCGCGGACGGCGTGGTCCTGTTCAACCGCTTCTACCAGCCCGACTTCGATCTCGAGGAACTCGAGGTCGTGCCGAACCTGGTGCTCTCGACGGCGCAGGAACTGCGCCTGCGCTTGCGCTGGGCGGCGATCTTGTTCGGGCAGATCAAGGGCAGCATCGGGATCACGGGCGGCGTGCATCACTCGTTCGAGGCCTTGAAGTGCGTGATGGCCGGCGCCGATGTCGCCATGATGACCAGCGCGCTCCTGCGTAATGGCATCGACCATCTCGAAACCATGCTCGAGGGCATGCGCATCTGGATGGAAGAACACGAATACGAATCCGTCGCGCAGATGAAAGGCAGCATGAGCCAGCAAAAGGTGGCCGAACCGGCTGCCTTCGAGCGGGCCAATTATCTCAAGGTACTCAGCAGCTACGCCTGGCACGGACCCAGCGTCGGGACGTAACGCTTCCGCCGCAACTGCCAATAGCCAGCAGACGGCGCGCATGGGTTCATCAGCTCATGCGCGCCTTTTTATGCGCGCTGCCAATGCTGCAACTCGATGATGTTGCCTTCAGGGTCGGTGCAGTATTGGAAGGTGAGCAGGCCAACCCCTTCGACATGCGTCTTCACGCGTTCGCCGATGGCGCCGCCCCCGTGCGCGGCGATGGTTTGCGCGGCCGCTTCGACATCCTCGACGGCGAAGGCGATGTGGGAAAAGCCGGGTGTATTCGCGTGGGCGGGCGGGACATCCGGCATGTTCCGATACGTGAAGATTTCGATGGTGGGGCCGTCATCACCCCAGCCTGGCAGGCGCAGGTGCATGCCCTCGATGCGGGCATTGGCCAAGCCGGTGGCCGCATCGAGCCAATCGCCAGAGAGGCCGCGGCCCGGCAACACCGGCGTACAGCCCAAGGCCTGCTCGTAGAATGCAGCCAGCGCGCGCCAATCCCGCGCAATTAGATTGGTGTGGACGAACTTCACCCTGCCAGGCGGTTAATCGTATAGGCCCTAGCTGAGCAGGTTGGTAACGTTCTGCGCCGTCAGATTGCCCTGAACGAGGCCGGCAATACCGGACTGCTGCAGCAAACCGGCCCGGGTCCGTTCGATGAACTCCCGCGCAAAATCAAGATCGCGTATCGCAGACTCGGACGCCTGGGCATTAATGCCCGCTTCCTCGCGCGTGTTAATGGCGGCTTCAAGTCTATTCGATTGCGCCCCGATCGCCGCGCGGTTCTCGTTGAGCGCCGTTGCCGCCGTTTCAAGCGCCCCAAGCGCGCTCTCGGCGCCGGCTTGGGTGCTCAGGTCGAGCCCGGCAATGCCCAGGGTGCTGGTGTTGGAAGCATCGACGTTGACGGTAACGCCCGCCTCTGTCCCAAGGTCGACTGCAGCGGCATCCCCGTCAAGCACTCCCAAACCGTTGAATTCCGTGTTTGCCCCCGTCGCGTCGATCTCTTGGAGAATGGCCTGCGCCTCTTCATTGATGGCGGCACGCTGCTCATCGGTCAGCGTGCCATTGTTTGCCTGCACGGCCAATTCCTGCAGCCGTCCGGCCTGGTCTTGCTGCGCGGCGAGCCCGCCGTCTGCCGTCTGCAGCAGGTTCAGCCCGTCTTGCAGCGCACGCGATTCCTGCCCAAACTGGGCGACTTGCGCGCGAAAGCCTTCGGCAATGGCAAGGCCCGCGGCGTCATCAGCCGCCCGATTGATTCGCAAGCCAGACGCCAACGCGCCAAGGCTGCGTTGCAACTGCTCGGTCTGTTCCGAGGCGGCCCGCTGACTTTGAAGCAGGTTGATGCCTGGATCGATGCGCAATCCCATGACGCTGTCTCCGAACCCTGTGACACGCCGACCTGTTTTACAGCGTGTGCGTTCTTGCTAACTCCCGTCGTGACTCAATCGTAGCACACTTTCCCGCCGGTGGCGAGGGTTGGCGCACGTCATCATGCCACGGAAATAAAACGTTGACAGATGTTGCCAAAATGCCCACGGCCCCGATACCATGCAGCCGGACCATAGAGGCTGGCGTACAGAAACATAACGTTGCGCCGGGGCTAGCCCGAGATGAATCATGCAACACGGAAAGGGAGACTTCCGGTGAGAGAGGTCATGCAGTTGAACACGTGCGTCAAAACCATAACGATGGCGCTGCTTGGGGCAGCTTGCATAACTTTCCTGGCCCCGGAGGCAGCCGCCTGGGGCGACCGTGCCCAGCGCGTCATCACGACTACGGCGATCAAAGAAATCCGAACCCGCTATGCGGGCACCTTTAAGGCCGGCCGATCCGATTACTTCGGCGACGTTATCCGCGGCGCCACCGATGGCTGGCCTGAATACCGCGACTCGGCCATCTACGACAATCCGGAGGCGGCTATCGGAGCCGTAGGCCGCGAAATCCGCATCATGCGCGACGTGCGCAACCAAGGGGCAGGCAGCTATTTCGCCTACCGGATGGGCATGCTCTCCTCGCTGGTCTCGAGCATCGTGATGCCCTACGGCCTCGATACCGATCCCCAGGGGGCTAACTTCCGCCAGCAAATCTTCGGCGATATCGACTCGAATCTCGAGCAATTTCAAATTGAACCCATTCCCCCGCAACCGGAATTCATCCAACTCGTGTCCGACTATTTCCGGCCCTACCGCGAATTCATCGCGGACGATCGTATCATGATTGCGGCGGACTACCGCGCGGGAAGCGGCTTCGACGGTATTCTCCGGCAGAGCGCCCAGCAGTATTTTCAGAATGCCATCATGGCCACGGTCGATGTATGGCACACGGTCTTGACCGGCCGCAATATGCCCAATGAAGCGCGCCCGTCCCCAGAAGCCCTCACATGGTTCCACGTCGACCAAATCGGCTACCTGTTGGGAACCAAGCGCAACGAGTTCGAAGCCAAGAAAGCGTATACCCAATTCGCGGCAGTGAATCCCGGCCTGATGGAGGCATACGAAGAAGTCGGCGATTACTTCTATCAGTTTGGAGACGCGCAAGACGGCGTCCGTGAATGGGAATTTGCCCTGAGCTATAGCGGACCGTCGCGCCGCCGCGTCGTCGAGAAGCTTGCCGACCACTATCTCGGCGTCGGCGAGAAGGCGCTAGAGGAGGCGGGGGGCGATGCCCGCGTACGCGATGTCGAGCTTGAGCGCGCCTTAAGGGCCTTCGAGCGCGCCTACTCTTTCGACAGCACCAATCAACTGGCGGCGCAGCAAATCACGGAAACGAATGTCGCTATTCGCGAACGTGAGGAAGCGCGCCAATTGGCCATCAGCTTTATGGCCAGCGCGGAAAGCGTGACCCAGCAGGCGCGGCAATTCCAGGCGGCGGAAGATTATGGCCAGGCCATTACTACGTACCGGGCCGCCATCAACACGTTTGAACTCGTCGACCCGAATTTCCCCGATCAGTACGACGCGGCCGAGAACAACGTGAAGGACATCAACAAAGAAATCCGAAGCATCATCATCGACCTGCTTGATAGAGGCAACGAGGCGATCGCTGCCGGCGACAACGCCCTCGACGAACGCCGGTTCCAGGAAGCTATCGCGCAGTACGAGCGGGTGCCGATGATTGTGGGCGACGTGCCCGACGACGAAAGCTCGGCCGCCCGCGACAAGCAAGAGCTAATCGACAAGGCCGAAGAGAAGGTGCGTCAGGCCCGCATCGAGCAGAAGCGTTGGGAAGAGTTGCAGGCCCAGCAGCAACAGCAAGCACAGCAACCCCAGTAGCGGGCCAACGTCTGCACAAGCCTTGCCCTTAGCGTGGGTCTTCGCATTGCGCGAAGGCCCACGTTTTTGTTGCGTGCTTCCACACGCAGGATGACGTGAGCGCTTAGGCCCCGCTTCCTTCCGAACCGACGGCGGCAGACTCGGGCGGCGTGTGCAGCAGGTCGCGCACCTTCCACATGAGGTCGCTGGCAGAATACGGCTTGCGCAGCATGCTCACGCTGCCAATGCGCGTGGCCTCTTCCAACGTGGCATCAAGAGTGCCCCCGCTATAGCCGCTGCAAAAGAGCACCGGCAGGTCGGGCCGGAGCGTCCGCAGGGCGTGGCACACCGCCGCGCCGTCGCGCTTCGGCATGACCAAGTCCAGAACGGCCAGATCAATGTCTTCGGCATTTTCACCGAAGAGGCGCAAGGCTTCGTCGCCGTCCTCCGCCACCAGCACCTGATAGCCTGCGCGCGACAGCACCAGCACCGCCAGGCGCCGCACCATCGGATCGTCTTCCGCTAGGAGCACCGTGCCGCTGCCCAAAGGCGGCAGCTCCTGTCCATTGCTGCTGCGGGTAGACGTGCGCTGATGCACCGCTTCTTCCGCCGGAAACCACACATGAAAGCAGGTCCCGGCCCCTTCTTCCGTCTCGACATCGATCGCCCCGCCATGCCGGCGCACCAAGGCGTACACGGTGGCCAAGCCCAAGCCCGTGCCGCGCCCCACCTCCTTCGTCGTGAAGAACGGCTCGAATATATGGCCGGCCACCTCGCGCGACATGCCGCACCCCGTATCCGCGATCGACAACTTGACGAATGGCCCTGGCCGCACCCAGGGATGCCGTCCGCACTCAGCTTTCGTACGCTCTTGATGCGACAGGCTGATGCGCAGCATGCCGCCCTTGGGCATCGCATCCCGCGCATTCACGCATAGGTTTGTCACAATTTGCTCGATCTGTCCCTCATCGGCATCGATAATCAACGGGGCATCAGGCGTTGTCACATGCAGTTCAATGTGCTCGCCCAACAATCTGCCCAGCATGCTCATCAGACCATTCATGGTCGTGCTCAGATCAATGCGCCGCCGCTCGGGCGTATCGCGCCGGCTGAACGTCAGCAACTGACGCACCAATTCCTCCGCGCGCTTGCCAGCCTCGCGCACGTGCTTGAGATACTCGCGAACGTTTCGTTGCCCATTAATCTCGGTCATCGCCATATCGTTGTAGCCATTGATGACCTGAAGCAGATTATTGAAATCGTGCGCGATGCCCCCCGCCAATTGGCCGATGGCCTCCATCTTCTGCGAGTGGCGCAATTGCGCTTCCAACTCTACCTCGCGGCTGACGTCGCGGTTCACGGAGACGTAATGGGCAATCGTGCCCGTGCTGTCGCGGACGGGTGAAATCGTCGCGTCTTGATGGAAGAGGCTGCCATCCCGCGCCCGGTTGACGATGCGTCCGGTCCACGTGCGGCCGCTGGCAATGGTGGTCCACATGCCGCGGTAAAACGCCTCCTCATGCTGCCCGCTCTTGAGGATGTTCAGCGTGCTTCCGATAGCCTCGTCGCGCGGATACCCCGTCACGCGCTCGAAGGCGGGGTTTACGTACTCAATAACCCCTTCACGGTTCGTAATCGTGATGACCTCGCCCGCTTGGTCGATGGCCGCTCCCAGGCGTTCGAGGTCCGCCTGCGCGCTGACATGCTCGGTCATGTCGAACATGATGCTGAAGAGCAGCGGCCGGCCGGCCAATTCCACGGGCCCGCTATGCGTGCGCATTGAGCGGAGTTCGCCGGAGCGCAGCCGGTGGGTGAAATCGAAGCAGCCGCCGCCGGCGCGCGCAGTGGCGATCGCCGCCTCAATCACTTCCCGCCGTCCTTCGTTCAAATCATAAACCGTCATGCCCGTCAGTTCGGATAGGGTGTAACCATAGAACGCGCAACACGCGGGGTTGGCATCGACGATGCGGCCGGTATCCGGCTCGACCAGCCACTTCATCGCATTGTTTACCCGGAAGATGCCGTGATACAGCTGCTCCCGCTCGTGATGTTGGGCTGCCGCGTTCCGCTCGAATGTGACGTCTTGATACGTCCCCGCCGCCCGCAACACGCCGCCTGCGCTATCGCGCTCAATCACATGCCCTGACGCACGGGCCCAAATCCATACGCCATCACGGCGGCGCATCCGGTGCACGAAGTCAATCTTGTCCGTACGTCCCTGCAGGGCGCTTCGCCAAATGCGGGCAAGCGGCCAGCGATCTCCCGGATGCACCATGCCGAGCCAAGTGGAAAAGGAGGGCGCCGCCTCATCGCAATCGGCGCAGAGCACCTCGCGCCAGTGACCACTGACCGTTAGCGACACGACGCGCCCATCTTCAATGATTGCCTGCCACAGGCCCAGCCCGGCAGCATCGATGGCCTTCGCCCAAGATAACGACGCGCCGTCATGACAATCCTGGGCATCAGTGCTCGAGGATCTCTCAGCCGCAGAGCCGCCGGTGGCCGTGCTCAACGTCAGCAGACCGCCTGTTAGTCCCCCCAAAATCAAGAGATCCAACACGCATGACAGGTACAGGATCGGCAAGGACGGATCTGAAGAGGCGCTCAAAGAGATCCACGCGAGCCGCCCCGCGGCCAGCACGATGAACGCGGCATTCAACGGCATGGCCAGCCGGAACGCGCCCGCAGCGCTGCGCGCTTTGACAGCAATATACGCGAACATAGCCGTCCAGACGAACGGCAATGCAATGCACAGGACCAATAGTGTCAACAATATTGTGGGCATCGGCCCAAGTCCCGCCAGCTTGCTGCGTTAGGTGCGATGCGTTACCCCTCTTACCGACAAGGACTATACCTTACCGCACGGTTTGAGGTAAAGACGAAACACGAATATCACGCTAAAGGACGGGCGCCTGTCTCAGAATGGTGCACGCGGGCAAAAAAGTAAACGATGCTAGACGCGCAATCATTGGTCTTGCACCCTCTCTCCTAGGGCCGCTTGGAGCGTCCGTGCCAACGCGCTATTGTCGATCGGCTTGGTCAGGAAGCCGCGGAACCCAAGTTCCTTGGCCTCTGAGTGGCCGATTTCTTCACTGAATCCAGTCATTAGGATGATTGGAATCGTGCTGTCCACCGCCCAAATCGCCTGGGCCAATTCGATGCCCGACATGCCAGGCATGGCTTGGTCCGTGAGCACGGCCTGATAGCGGGACGGGGCCTCGCGAAAGGCCTCGAGGGCATCTGCGCTGCTCGTGCACTGGGTTACCTCGTAACCGGTTTTCCGGAGGAAGCGGGCCGCCAAATCCACCAAAGGAGCTTCATCGTCTACAAGCAAGATATGTCCGCTTCCCTGGGGCGCCCCGGCAGGTGGCGGCAGTTCCTTGCTCTCCCCTGGCGGGCTCGCCGCAGCCGGCAAGTAAATCGAAAAGGCGGTCCCTTGCCCGGTCTCACTCTCCACCCGGATTTCGCCGCCGTAGCTTTCGACAATGCCATGGACAATCGCGAGCCCCATCCCCGTGCCTTCCGCGGCTTTGGTCGTATAGAACGGCTCGAAGATGCGCTCGACCGTTTTTTGGTCCATGCCCATGCCGGTGTCGGCAACCGTCAAAAGGAGGTAGTCGCCAGCCTTCAAGTGGAGCATTGAGGAAGCCGCTCTTGCGTCTAAGGTCACCGGGTTCAGAGAGATGCTGAGCACGCCCCCAGTGTCGCGCATGGCATGATGCGCGTTGGTGCACAGGTTCATAATGACTTGGTGCATCTGCGTGGGATCAGCTACCACAAAGCCGCAGTCTTCACTGATGTCCTCTTCAATCGCAATGGTCGCGGGAATGGATGCACGCAACAACTTGAGCGTCTCGCGAAGGATCAAGCGAATGTCCAGCGGGCGCCGCTTCTCTTCCGTCCGGCGGCTGAAGGTAAGAATCTGGTCGACAAGTTCACTGGCCCGTTGCGCGGCCTTCAAGACTTCGCCCATGTCTTCGCGCAGTTCGCTGTTTTCCTCGAGCGCTGCGTACACCAGTTCGCTATAGCCTTGTATAGCACTGAGGATGTTGTTGAAGTCGTGTGCAATGCCCCCGGCGAGCGTGCCAATGGCTTCGAGTTTCTGGCTCTGCCGCAGCTGCTTTTCGAGCATGTCCTGACGGGTCGTATCCCGCATCACCGCAACGTAATTCGTGATGGCGCCGTCTTCGCCAAATACAGGCGAGATGGTTCCCGCCGCGTTGAACAGCGCGCCATCCTTGCGGCGGTTCGTCAAACGTCCGAATCACGGCGTCCC
>CAZLBS010000064.1:0-3463 GCA_964557505.1 uncultured Nitrospiraceae bacterium
AACGGGTGGATGGTTTCAAACTGAACATGGGCGAGCCCCGCCTTGATGATGACAAGCGTCGTGTTGCTGGCTTCTGGCAAAATGACCAGTGGCTGAGGTTCGTCCAACCTGCGGGATCCCCATGTTGCAAGGCCACAGTATAGGGGCGCTAAGCCTCGGGCGCAAAACGGCTTGGCGCATCTCGGGGCCCGATCGCTGTGCCGCCTGCGTACCGTCGTGGTACACTCCTGCCGCCATTTATGAAGGGCGGCAGGACTGCAGCGCCTGACATGAGGCAATGTTTCGGGCGTATATAGTTGTTACGCAACCATCTAAGAGACCGGCGCGATGGGAGTTGTCATGCTTAGTTTTCGTACTTTGGCGGCGGTTTCGGCCCTTTTAGCTGGCCTCGCATCCGTGGCACAGTCCGCTTCGGGGCTCTATCTTCCCCCGGTAACGCCGGTGAAGACAGCACTGAAAGAGGGTCTGCCCGCTTCGAAAGCGCTTGAATGCACTGCATTGGCTGGGGCGCCCATGGTCTTCAACAGTCTCGCCGGGCAAAACGAAGCCTTGACGGCATGGTCGGAATCGCGCCCCTATAAGGCCGTGCCCATTGCTGTCGTCGAGCCTGTCGTCATCGGCTCAGATGAACTCTTGACGGGACTGACAGTAGACGGCGGTGCGACGCTTTTTTCAGGGCGGATTTCTTCGGAGGGGGCCGAGGCGCTTCGCATCCAGGTGGATCTCTCGCGTTTGGAAGATGGTGCGCGGATTTATGTGGTGGACGAGCGCGCCGGGCTGACGCGGCCTGCCCGCATCGCCGGGCGCGATGGGTTGGTGTGGCTGCCAAGCGTAGACGGCGACACGGCCACCATCATCATTCAAAGCCCGACGGGCCAGTGGCCCGAAGTATTGGTGACCTCGCTAGCGCACTATTTCCGCAACCGCACCGCGGCCGCTGAACAGATCGCCTCGCCATCGGGCAAGGGGCTTAAAGCGAAGTCGTGCAACAACAATATCGCATGCGAAGAGGATCCGGCGATTCAGGAAGCCAGCTCGGCAGTAGGCCGCATGGAGTTCGTTTCCGGTCTGTCTGTGTTTTTGTGCACGGGGAGCTTGCTCAATGTGCCAGGCACGCCCGAGCAGGAGCCGTACTTTTTGACCGCCAATCACTGCGTCAGTACCCAGGAAGAGGTAGATAGCCTCGAGGTTTTCTGGGATTACCGGGCAGCGGCATGTGATGCGCTGGATGGTCCGGCATTGTCTTCATTGCCGAGCAGCAATGGGATGACGTTGCTTGCCACGGACGGGTTGCTTGATGCGACCTTGATCGAGCTGGACTCGGCGCCCGCAGGCGAGTTTGGCCGGGCCTATCTCGGGTGGACTGCCACTCTTCCTGAGGCGGGCGCTCCGATGATTGGCATCCATCATCCTTCGAGTTTTCAAGACCATATGCGCATTAGCTATGGCAATGTGACCGTGCCTTCGCAGACGGTGACCTTGGGCTTTACCTTGACGTATGACGAGCAAATCGGCATGTCTTGGTTCGACGGGGTGACCGAGGGCGGAAGCTCCGGCTCGCCGCTCATCACGGACGGCGCGGACTTGCAGGTCGTCGGCGTGCTGAGCAATGGCACATTCCATGTATGTCCTGAAGATGCAGCAGTCAATACCGATAACTACGGTTCGTTTCCGGCTTTCTTTCCCCAAATCGAGCAGCTGTTGACCGTGAATACGCGGACCGACGTGGACAAATCGGGCGAGGTTGATGCTACGGACATTCAACTTACGATCAACGGGGCGCTCGGTCTTGCGATTGGCGTGGACGCGGACGTTAATGACGATGGAGTGGTCGACGCCGTTGACGTACAGTTGGTTATCATTACAGTCCTTGGCCAGGCGCTGTAATGGTTGCTTCACGTTGGCGAGGCCCCGTGGCAGCAAGAGGGCAGGACATGACTCAGGCGAACGAGCGAGACAACCTCAGCAGCCGCTTCAACAAGGCTGCTATGGCCAGCGCATGCGGACTGTTGTGCATGCTTGCCGCATATGCGCAGTCATCGCCCGGCGTATACGTTTCGCCGCAGCAGGCGCCGAAGGCCCAGCAGCCGGCGTTGTCCCAAGCGCTCGTCGCCAAAGCCTTGCGCCTTGCCGCGCCGCCGCACCGCTTCACGGTCTTTCAGGGACAGAACAAAGCGCTTGCGGCGAGCGAGCCGGTTGCCGGCAACAAAGCCATCCAAACAGGCGTAACGTTTCCGGCGGGACTTTCCGCTCAGGATGTGTTCACGGCGGTGGGACAAGAAGGTCCCGATACGTTGTTCATCGGCGCAATATCCTCGGCCGATAGCCATGCGATGCGCGTAGAAGCCGACCTGTCCGCCTTGAGCGCGGACGACGAACTCTATGTCATCGACCCGAAACACAATGTTGCCAAAGGACCGGTCCGCAAAAAGTCCGCCGCCTTCACGTGGCTGCCGTCGGTAGAAGGCGACACGGTTGTGCTGCTGATTCGCAACACCTCAGGCGTCCTTCCTGCCGTGGCGGCGACGCACGTCGCCCACTATTACCGCCCGCGCTCGGCCGCAGGAAGCGCGGCCACGAAGGCGGAGATCTGCAACAACAACATTGCGTGCGAGCCAGACCCGGATATCCAAGCGGTGAGTTCCGGCATCGGCCGTGCCGAATTCGTCATATTCTCGTTTACGGGAACGCCGCTCGGTACGAGTTACTGCTCGGGCGCGCTCATCGACAGCCCCGGTACGCCCGTATTGGAGCCGTTGTTCCTGACGGCGAATCACTGTATTGCGACCGATTTAGAGGCGGAGTCGCTCGAGGTCTTTTGGGACTACCGAGCGGAAACCTGCGGCCTGAATGACGCGCCTCCCTTCGGCACAACGCTGTCTAGCAGCGGCGTGGCCCTATTGGCGACCAACGGAACGCTCGATGGCACTTTGATAGAACTCGACACTGTGCCGGTGTGGGATTTCGGGCGCTTCTATCTCGGATGGACCGCCGAACTTCCTGACGTGGGCGACCCCATGATTGGCATCCACCATCCATCGCTTGTGAACGATCACATGCGGATCAGCTATGGCGCCGTGACGAGTCCATCGCAGTCGGTTCAGGTCGGATTTACCCAATACGAGCAGCAGATTGGCATGCAATGGTTCGACGGCGTAACCGAAGGCGGCTCGTCTGGCTCGCCCATATTGACCGATGACGGCGCCTACCAGATTACCGGCATGCTGAGCAATGGGCGGCGGCATGTGTGTCCGGAAGATCCAGACTTCAACACGGATAGCTATGGCAGCTTCCCGGCGTTTTTTCCAGAGGTGGAAGAGTTTGTATTCCAACAATCGGAACCGGGCCCGCCTGCCGATGCGCCATTTCCAGAGGCGCCCGCGGGTTCGCCGATCGGCAACTCGCTGGGGTATGCCGCCTTGACGGTTCTGCTGCTCGGAGCGGCGCTGGTTTACGCGCGCCG
>CAZLBS010000064.1:3473-11015 GCA_964557505.1 uncultured Nitrospiraceae bacterium
ATGTCCATGGCGCATTGAGCGCTGAAGGCCGCTGTGATACGCTTTCGAGTCCGTTTGGCAACCATCAGTTCGAAAGCGTTCGGTCATGCTTAAGCAATCTATCCGGCAAGATGTCTTCGAAGACCTGTCCTGGCGCGGCCTTGTCAATCAGACCACGCATGAGCATCTTCCGTCTCATCTGCGCGAACACGCCGTCACATTGTATTGCGGGTTTGATCCAACGGCGGACAGTTTGCACGTCGGCACCCTTGTGCCGGTCTTGACGCTGCGGCGCTTTCAGGAGGCCGGCCACCGGCCCATCGTCCTGATGGGCGGCGCGACGGGGATGGTGGGCGATCCGAGCGGCAAGACGGCCGAGCGCACGCTGCTGGACCGGGAGCAACTGGACAAGAACTTGGCGGGCATGGAGGCGCAAATGCGTTGCCTGCTCGACTTCGACCGCGAGGATGGCTCGACCCTGGTCAACAATGCCGATTGGTTTCAGGGCATTACGGTCATCGAGTTCCTAAGGGATATTGGCAAGCACTTCAGCGTCAATGCCATGTTGCAGCGGGACAGCGTGAAGCGGCGCATCGAGGATCGCGAGCACGGGATTTCGTACACCGAGTTTTCCTACATGCTGATGCAGGCCTATGACTTTCTGCATTTGTACGACGCCTTCGGCTGCACCCTGCAAATCGGGGCCAGCGATCAGTGGGGCAACATCGTCTCAGGGATGGATCTGACCCGCAGGCTGCGGGAGGGCGCGGAGACCTTCGGCTTGACCGTGCCCCTGCTGACCAAATCAGACGGCACGAAGTTTGGGAAAAGCGAGGGGGGCAACATCTGGCTCGACCCCCACCGCACCTCGCCGTACCGCTTCTATCAGTTTTTTGTGAATCAGGCCGATGCCGACACGCCGGCATTGCTGCGGAAGTTAACCTTCTTGGAGCGCGCCGAAATCGAATCCCTCGAGCAGGAGTTGGCGGCATCGCCCGAGAAGCGCATCGCGCAGCGCCGCCTCGCCGAAGAGGTGACGCGGCTTGTGCATGGCAGCGAAGGCTTGGCAGCCGCTGAACGCGCGACGCAGGTCATGTTCGGCGGATCTATCGAAGGCCTTGACGAGCCGACGCTCGAGGACATCTTCAGCGAGGTTCCGAGTGCTGAATTATCGGCGGCGCGGCTTGGCGCCGGGTTTGGCCTGCTCGATGCGCTTGCCGAAGGCGGGGTGTTTACAAGCAAAGGCGAAGCCCGCAAGCTCATCCAGAATGGCGGCCTGTCGCTGAATGGCGAACGCGTAATGGATCCCGCGATGACGCTGAGCAAGGAGCATCTTGCCGGGGAGCGCCTCCTTGTCGTGCGCAAAGGGAAGAAGTCATATCACCTGCTGAAGTTCGTCTAGCGGCGGCGTCGCGCAGCCGCATGCCGACAACCCGCCGGGGCTGCCGTCTATGAATGCCTTCCTCTACGCCGTCATGATCCTGCTGCTGCTGCTTGCGTTCCGGTATGCCCGGCGCATTCAACGCGACCGGCGGCACGCATCGCAGGCTGCCGCCCTGCGCATGCTTCGGTACACCGAGCAGGGGCGCCCGTACGTCTACTACATCGGCGAGGTGCTCAGCCGCGTCCGGTTTTCGAGCCGCGCCATTACAGGGACTGAAGCAAATCCGATCGGCCGGTGGCTCCGCGTGACAGACTTTACCCGGGATGGGGCCGTGACGGAAACCGGGCAGACCATCCCGCTCGACGCGATTGACTCTTACCTCGTGACCTATCCGAATGGGCAAGTCTTGGATGGCTATGGCTTGTTTGAGCCACTGCCCGAAGAGGCCTTTATTCTCGACGGGGATTCCGATATCGAGTATGGCTCCATACACCTAGACCCGGAAGACATTGGCCGCGACAGTGGGCTGGTTCATCTTGCGATTGCCAATGTGACGCAGCCAGATGATCCGGAGGCGACGTACCGGATTACTCTCACCAACATGACGCAGGAGCCGCTGACGCTTGTTCGTGCGGCGTTGTTCGAACCCACTGAAATGGGCGCCTTGAGTCCAGTCGATGTGTACGAACGCCATGTGGAAGCGGTGTTGGACTGGTTTGGCATGAACGGCACTGCCTTGGGTCCCGGCGAAAGCGTGATTGACCCGAACGGGCATGGCGAGCCCGGCGAGGTGTGGGCCTTTTATTTCGCGTTTCCTGATGGCACGGAGATCGTAGCGGCGGAGCGTCTTCCTGGCCGTACGGCCACGGCTGTCACGCGTTGAACGACAAGCCGTGCGCGGTTGGACATTGCCCATGCATCGCCGGGCCTGCGGGGCCTCACGTCAGCCGCGGCGCCGTGTAGAAGCTGAAAATCATGACCCCTAAGCCGAACGCCGCTCGATTCACCAGCGCCTATGACGCGTCCCGCGGTGAGTTCGTCCCTATCGCATTGGTCTTCGTGGCGGGCGTGCTCTCGGCGCTGCTTGCCTTGGGCTCGTGGGACGGTCTGCGGTGCACCATGGGAGTAGAGTTCTATATCCCTGCTATTGTCTGGGCGCATGGCGGGGGCTTGCACGACATCACCGGGGAATTCGAACTCATGGAATTCCTCACTGGCGGGCAGGACGCATGGGGTGCGGAACGCTTCGACGCCGCGGCATTAAGCGAGACGAACGCGCACACCTTTTTGCACCGCTACCTGATGCTTGCGATGGGCATTTGGATGCGCGTGTTCGGAGTAACGGCAGAGAGCCTTCAGTTGCTCACGGCGGTTGCCGTGGGTCTTTCGGCCACCCTGGTGTACGGCTTGTTCCGCATTTTGATGGGGCGCCCGTTGAGCGCGCTCGGCGCACTGATCTTCTTGGCCGCGCCTGCCGTTACCGATGACCTGCCGAATTTTCGTGATTTCGCCAAGACGCCTTTCATGCTCGGCATCTTGCTGTTGATTGCGGTGCTTCTGGCCAAGCGTCCCCAAGCATGGAAGCTGCTATTCGCAGCAGGTGCATTGGCCCTGATCGCGGGCATCGGGTTTGGCTTCCGGCGCGACACGTTGCTGTATCTGCCAGCGGCGCTCCTCGCCCTCGCCGTACCGTTACGAAGCGGCGGGTGGCGGCTGTGGGGCTGGCACGCGGCTGCCGCGGCTCTCTGCGCGGGGGTGTTCGCGGCCGCGGCGCTGCCCATCTTTAGAACCATGTCCGAGAGCGGCAGCCTCGGGTATCACGACATCCTCACCGGGCTTGCGGCTCCACGGGCCCACGCCATCGGATTGGAGCCGGCAAACTATACGCGTATGTATTATCAGTGGGACACGCTGGCTCATGCGGCGGCGGAAGCCTACGGCCAGGAGACGGGGAAGGCCGCGCATCCTGCCTACATTTATTCGGAAGCCTCGC
Organism: uncultured Nitrospiraceae bacterium; assembly: GCA_964557505.1. Classification (GTDB taxonomy): domain Bacteria; phylum Hydrogenedentota; class Hydrogenedentia; order Hydrogenedentales; family CAZLBS01; genus CAZLBS01. Next base: position 6,830 of record CAZLBS010000064.1, read on the forward strand.
GGCAACTCAAACGCGGCATGCTGCTGGACCTGCTCGCGACCTTCCCGTCGGACTTCATTGGGCGCGGATTGGCCGGCGTGGCACGCATCTTGACGGGCGACCCCGCCTGGGCCGATTGGTGGGGGGCTCCGAAGTATCCGGAACACATTCTCGGACCCATATTGGAAGGGTACGCCAAAGCTGCCCGCGTCATTTCGCCTGCAATGGCCATAGTTGTCTTCGCGTTCCTCGCCGCGACACGCCCGCGAACCGCGCTGTTCGCAGCCGCCGTTATGATTCTGGGGCAGATAAGCCTGCAATACGAAACGCGCCATGTAATCCAATTGACATTCGTGCACACCCTTTTGACGCTCTATCTCTTGCACGCCATGTGGACGTGTGCCTCGCGGGCATGCCGCCTGGGCTGGCGGGGCCGCGTTCCCGATTTTCAAGTATCCACGCGTGCCGTAACGTGGGGCGGGGCAGCCGCCGGTGCGGCATTGGCGATGGTGCTGGGCGGCGCCATGCTGTTGCAAGAACTTCGGGTCCGCTCCATGGCGTCCGCGTTTGCCGCGATGACGTCCACTGAAATGTCTGCCCATCCCGTCGAACTCGATGAAATGGTGCTATTCGTACCCGAAAGCCGCCCGTATGTGCGCCGCTTTCTGCCGGCTGCCGTCGTCGAATGGCAGCGCACGTACTACCGGATCACGCTCGCTGCGGACGAGGAGCCGTTTGACCTTTGGATGATGAATGAATCGGGCAATGGGACGGAACCCCTGCACGCGCGCATCGTGTTGCCTCCTCATCTTGGAGAAGGCGAACTGGTCCATTTGTTCTTCCCTGGTTTCGAGAGCATGAGCCGCACGGAGTGGGCCCGCTTCAGCGGGGTCATGGTTCGTGCGGAAGATGCGGAACGGGTGCAAGGGATGGCGCGGATGGCGGGCGGCCCGGCCATGCCCTTGTCGCCGTGTTTCGTGTTGCCGGCAAGCGCCCCTTCAACTCCCATGCGATACCGCCAGCAGGTGTCTTTGCTTCAGCGCCCGCGAACGTACCCCTATGGCGATCTGCCTGATTATGGGCGTCCTCATCCGGGCCATTGGCAGATATCCGGCAGCCATGAAGAGCGCATCGCTACATTGATGAACTACCTGGAAGCCAATCCATTGAGCCGCAGATGGGCGCTCATGAAGGCGCAATACCACATGCTTGCAGGGGAACACGCGGATGGTTTGGCGGCGCACGAGCACACCCTGCTGCACCACCCGCACGACGTGACCATGTATGAGGCTGCGAACACCTGGTATACGCAGTTGCTCTCTCCGGAAGAACATGCGGAGCGATGGCGCGCTTGGACGGAGCGCACGCCAGAGAACGCGTTTACATGGTTCTTTCTCGCCCTGACGTTGCATGACCGATTGCAGGACATCGAGGGCGCCCGTGGGGCGTTTGCCAAAGCCTATGCATTGGGCTGTGAGGATGAGCGGGTCCTGTTGTACTATGCCAACGAAATTGCGCCGCGCTTGGAGGCTTCATCGCCGGAAGCCGAGTGAAGAAGAGGCGGCCCTGTTGCCTTCATCAGTGCACGGCCGCCCGCTGCGCCGGTGCGCGCGCCTCATTGGTTGACGGTGCGGCTGGCGTCAAGTACCCTGACCGGGCATCCAAATGCCGCCCCGATAGTTCAGTGGATAGAACGAGTCCCTCCTAAGGATTAGACGTAGGTTCGATTCCTACTCGGGGCGCCAGGCGTTTTCGAGTGAGGGAGCACGCCACGCTTCTTGGATGTCTCGAGGAGCATTGCAGCACATGTCTTTCTTTCCCCGGCCGTGGCGCACCGAAGCGCTCATTCTGGCGCTGCTGTTCTTCGTGGCCATCTTGTCGGCGCGCCTGGCCATAGGGGATTGGGATGGCCTCCGCTCGAGCATGGGGTGGCAATTCTATGTGCCAGCCGTTACGTGGGCGCACGGCGGCGGGCTGACGTATGCCAGCGGCGACTATCAGCTGGAAGCCTTTCTCACCGGCACTAATGAAGCCTGGCAACCGGACTCCTTTGCCGACCTGACGTTCAACGACCCGGGCATGCACAAAGATCTGCACCGCTACTTGCTTTTGCTGATGGGCGTGTGGATGCGGCTGTTCGGCACAACGGCAGAGAGCGTTCAGACGCTCACCGGCGTGATGGCTGGGGCAGCCGCCATAGCCGTATATGCATTGTTTCGGGTGTTTATGGGGCGTACGCTCAGTCTATTGGGGGCCATCCTCTTTCTGTCCGCGCCCGCGGTCACGCATGACTTGCCCAATTTCAGGGATTTTTCGAAAGTGCCCTTCATGGTGGGCGTGATCGCGTGTATTGCCGTTCTCCTTGCTAAACGTCCGCAGGGCTATCGCGTCTTCTTGCTGGCGCTTTGCCTGGGACTCTTGACGGGCATCGGATTTGGGTTCCGCCGGGACATGCTGCTGTATGTGCCCGCGGCGCTCATAGCATTGGCGGTCCCGCTCCGGCCGGGAGGGCTTCGGCGTTGGGCGGTGCACGGGGGGGCTGCCGTGCTATGCGCCGCGGTCTTTGTGATGGCCGCCTTTCCCATTCTGGCCAGCATGGCGGAGTACGGCTCCCTAGGCTATCACGATACGTTGATGGGCATGTCGGCGCCGCGCGAGCACGCGATCGGTCTGGAAGCCGCCAGCTACACGCGCTTCTATTACCAGTGGGACACCTTGGCGCACGCCATGGCAGAGGCGTATGGCAAAGCGGCCGGATTGTCTGAGCAGCCCCTGAACATTTATTCCGCGCCCTCGAGCGAACTGAAGCGGAAACTGATTATCGATTTGGCCGCGACCTTTCCGGCGGATTTCATTGGGCGCGGGCTTGCAGGGGTTGCGCGCGTCCTTACGGGAGACCCCGCTTGGTCCAATTGGTGGGGAGCGCCTGAATACCCCGATCACTTCCTGGAGATTCCGATAACGCTCTTCTCCTTGTTGGCGCGCGTCACAGCGCCGTTCATTGCTGTAGCGATGTTTGCGTGGCTGGTTGTCGCGCGTCCCCGGACGGCACTGCTCCTGTTCATAATCGCGCTGATTCTGTTGGGACAAATCAATCTGCAATACGAAACTCGTCATGTCGTACAGCTGACGTTTGTTCATATATTTCTTGTGTTGCTATTTATGCGCGTAGCCTGGTCAATATCTGTTCGCCTGCGCGGGGGCGGCTGGGACGCGCTGCGGCCCCGGCTGCAGGTGTCCACACGCGCGGTATCGTATGGGGGGCTTGCGGCGGGGGCGGCACTTGCGGCTGTTCTTACGAGCGCCATCGTTGTCCAAGAGTCGCAGGTTCGTGCGTTGGAAGCGGCGTTCCGGGCGCTCGAACCCGTCGAACTAGACACGGCGCCCGTGACCCTTGACGAGACCGTTTTATTCGTGCCGGCGCCGCGCGTCTATGAGCGGCACTATCCGCCGGGCCATTGGTTTGAATGGCAGCGCACGTACTACCGCGTGACATTGACGGCGGCAGATGACCCGATCGATCTTTGGATGACCAACGAGTCTTTCCGAGGCCTTGAAACCTTGCACGCGCGCATTGTGCTGCCGCCTTTCTTGCGTGAAGGAGACCGGGTGCATTTCTTCTTCCCGGGCTTTGAATGCATTGAGGGCACGCGCTGGGCGCGGTTCACGGGGGTCAAGCTGCTGGCTTCAGAAGCGCACCGCTTTCACGGGCTTGCGCTCATGGAAGGCAGCGAGGACATCCCGCTGTCGCCCTGTTTCGTGCTGCCCGCGGATGATGAAAGCGTGCCCATCAAGCACCGGCAGATGGTGTCTTTGCTGGAACGCCCGCGCACCTATGGCTATATCCATCAACCACCCGACGGACTGCCGGCGCCTGGGCAGTGGCTGTTGCCCGTTCCGCGAGAGCAGCGGCTCGAACAGGTCATGGAATATCACAGGCACAATCCGTCGAGCCGGCGGTGGGCCATGATGCTGGCCCAATACCAGTTGGAAGTCGGCGACCTTGAAGGCGCCTCGAACCATTACAAGCACGTGCTGGCCCAGCATCCAAAGGATGTCAGCATGTATGAGGCGTTGGACGTGGTGTGGCAGCAATGGCTTGAGCCTGTCTCGCACCGAGACCGGTGGCGCGGCATTATCGCGGGCGAGCCGGAGAATGCTTACGCCTGGCTGATGATTGGCGCTGAGCTGCGGGATCGCATGAATG
>CAZLBS010000065.1:0-10981 GCA_964557505.1 uncultured Nitrospiraceae bacterium
TTTGTGCCCGAGCCCAATGTGCGGGAAGCCGCAGAACACTACATTGAGGCGCTCGCCGAAGCCGGGGCTTCCTTTTCAGCGGATGCACACCGCGAATGGCCGCTCTGAACCGCAACTCGTTTCGCTTGCACTGGTTATGGAATCTTGACTTTTCTGACCAGGAATGACATGATTGAAAGAATGCGTTGCGCATAGACAGACGACAAGATCTCATGCGATCATATGCAGATCTGGGTCGATGTGCCAACAAGGTTGAAGCAAAGGAATTGGATGATATGAGCGAGCATGGCGCAAACGGGGGCGACGCAAAGCTCAGCGCCGTCGAGAAGATCAAGATTGGCAGTGGCGGCCTGCGCGGCACGATTCCTCAGGAGTTGAGCGAGCCCACCCCCAATTTTTCTGAAGAGAGCGTGCAACTGCTGAAACACCACGGTTCGTATCAGCAGGACGATCGCGATGTGCGCAAGGAACGCAAAAAGCAAGGGCTCGAGCGCGATTATAAGATGATGCTCCGCACGAAGTTTCCGGGCGGCATCATCTCGTCCGAACAGTACTTGCTGTGCGATGACCTGTGCGAGGAGTACGGCCAGAAAGATCTGCGCATTACGTCGCGGCAGGGCTTTCAGTTTCACGGAGTGGTCAAGGGGAACCTCCGTACGCTTATCTACAAGGTGAACAAGCTTGGCCAAATGACGACGCTGGGCGCCTGCGGCGACGTTGTCCGCAATGTCATGGCTCCGCCGGTTGCGGACATCGACCCGCGCTATAAGGACTTTCACGCGAACCTGCTTAAGATAAGCCAGACGATCAGCGATACGTTTTTGCCCAAGACGACAAGCTACGTGGACTTATGGCTGGATGACGAGAAGGTGACGGTGAATCCGGACGGCACGGTGACCTTTCCGGATGAACAGCCGAAGCAAGTCGACGAGCCGATTTACGGGACGCAGTTCTTGCCGCGCAAATTCAAGATCGGGTTTGCGTCCGACTTCGACAACTCGGTGGATGTGTACACGCAAGACATTGGCTGCATTGCAATTACAGAGAACGGCGCCGTGCTGGGGTACGACATTGTGGTTGGCGGCGGGCTCGGGTCGACGCACCGCAAGCCTGAGACGTATCCGCGCCTGGGAACGCCGTTGGCGTTCGTGCAAGAGGACGAGATCGAGCCCATCATGGTGGCTATCGTCAAGGTGCAGCGTGACTTCGGCGACCGCGAGAACCGCAAGCACGCGCGCATGAAGTATGTAGTCGAGGAGTGGGGCATCGAGAAGTTCCGCGCCAAAGTGTTCGAGTATGCGGGCCGCGAGTTTGAGCCGCCTAAGGGCAAGCAGCCCAATGCGCAACCGGATTACTTGGGCTGGCACAAGCAGCATCAGCCGGGCATGAACTATGTGGGCGTGTGGGTCGAGAATGGACGCATCCGCGATTTCGAGGGGAGCTTTCAATTCCGGACGGGATTGCGCAAGCTCGCGGAGCAATTCAAGCCGAGCATTCGGTTGACGCCCCACCACAACTTGATTTTGGCAGACATCGCCGACACGGATGTAGACGCCGTTCAGGCGGTGCTTGACGAGCATCAGATCCCTACGCATCATGGCATCTCCGCTCTCCGGCGCATGGAGATGGCCTGCCCGGCCTTGCCGTTGTGCGGGCTTGCGATGGCCGAAGCGGAACGGGCGATGCCCGGGTTCATTGCCGCGCTCGAAGAGCAGGGCCACGGCGATGCGGACGTGATGATTCGGATGAGCGGCTGCCCAAACAATTGCTCCCGGCCGCGCAGTGCCGAGATCGGCATTGTGGGCCAAGGCTCGGATATGTACCAGCTTTACACGGGGGGCAGCTATCTGGGCGTGCGCTTGTGTGAATTGCTGATGGAGCGTGTGAAAGGCGGCGATTTGCCCATCGTGGTCGGAGCGCTGCTGGATGCTTGGAAAAGCGAACGCACGAATGGCGAGCGCTTTGGCGAGTGGAGCCACGCGGCGGGCGTGGACAAACTTAAGGGCATCGCCGAGGCCGCGGTGGCCTAATCGGCAGCAGCCATGGAGACGCAGACCCGAGTCATGGATACCATTACTGCCATTGAGACGCGCCGGGCCGTTAAGCACTACGACCCGGATTTCGAGATGCCGCAAGAAGACATCGACAAGCTGCTCGGATTGGCGCGGCTCGCCCCGACGGCTTTCAATATCCAGAACTGGCGCTTCGTCGTGGTGAAGGACAAGGCCTTGCGGCAGGAGATTCGCAAGCATGCGTGGGATCAAGCGCAGGTAACGGACGCCTCGCTGCTCATCGTCATGTGCTGCGACCTCAAGGCTTGGGCCAAGAATCCGGAGCGGTATTGGAAAGATGCGCCGAAGGAAGTGGCGGACTTTCTGGTGCCGGCTATCCAGGCGTATTACGAGGGCAAGCCAGACGTAGAGCGCGACGAGGGCATGCGGTCCTGCGGCCTCGCTGGGCAGACCATTATGCTGGCTGCCAAGGCGATGGGCTATGAGAGCTGCCCTATGGACGGCTTTGATTTCGATGCCGTGGGCAAGTTGATCAATCTGCCCGGCGACCACGCAATCTCGTTCATGATCGCGGTGGGCAAGGGCATCAAAGAGGCCTGGCCGCGTCCGGGTACAATTGATACGTCGGAAGCCGTCATCACCGACAGATTTGCATAGGCGCATGATACACGAGCGCGCGGCAGGCGCGCGGAAAGCGGGGAATACTATGGCTTCAACTGCGGCATGGCCCGAGTTGGCGTGGGATTATCACGCGTTAAACAGCATGCAGCCCGAGGCATTGCTGGCGTGGGCCCATCAGCATTACGGAGACCGCGCGGGAATCATTACCAGCTTCCAGGATACGGGCATGGTGATGATTGACATGGCCAGTAAAGTGGCGCCCGCTCTGCGCGTGATGACGGTGGATACGCTTCGGCTTCATGATGAGACGTACCAACTCATCGATGAAATCCGGCAGAAGTACGGCATGGATGTGGAGGTTTTCCAGCCGGACCCCGAGCGCGTCGAGAAGATGATCCGCATGCACGGCGAATACCTGTTCTTCGATTCGAAGGCGAAGCAGGAGTATTGCTGCAAAGTGCGCAAGGTCGAGCCGAATGAGAAGGCGCTGGATACTCTCGATGTCTGGTTCACGGGCTTGCGCCGCGACCATAGCGACTCCCGTGCAGAAACGCCTAAAGTTAGCAAGACCAGCCGCGATGGCCGGGATATTCTGAAAGTTGCCCCCCTGGCCGAGTGGACTGGCGACGATGTGTGGCGCTACATCCGCGAGCACGAGGTGCCGTACAACAAGCTCTACGACAAGAGCTACACGAGCATCGGCTGCGTCATTTGCACCACGCCCACGCGCCCGGGTGAAGACAAGCGCGCCGGCCGCTGGCGCTGGTTCAATGCGCTGGAAGGCAATAAGGAATGCGGCATTCATACCTATGGTAGCGGCATCTAGCTGAGCTTGCTGCTAACCGCCTCCTAACGCAATTGCTTTACCTTGCCGGTCCGCGAAGTCAAGTTTATGCGTGTATTCGCGGACCGGCAGTTTGCCTCCCTATCGAACTCCTGAAACCTGTTCTGGAATTTTGGGGTCGAACTGTTTAGTTTCGAACATTGTCCGGTCAACTGTCGCCCCCCCTTGGAGATTGGAGTACCCATATCGTGGATGGCTCGCGCCTTGAAGTCATGAAGCATCTGGAAGGTACGGTGGAAAACGCGCTGCCGGAGTTGCTGTATGGCGAAGAAGAGTACTGGCAGCCGCAGGATTTCCTGCCGGACTTTCAGCGGGAAAGCGCGCATGACGAGTTGCGCGACCTTCAAGCCGAAGCGGCGGCCCTGCCGGAAGACGTGCTGGTCACGCTTGTCGGCGACATGGTGACGGAAGAGGCGCTGCCGAGTTACAGCATGTGGATCACGCAGTTGGACGGCTTCGACCGGCAGGGCGGTCCGCAAAATGTGTGGGGGGAATGGCTCCGCCGCTGGACGGCGGAGGAAAACCGTCACGGCGATGTGCTGAATAAGTACCTCTATTTGACGGGCCGGGTGAACATGCGGGAAGTCGAGGTGACGATTCAGAATCTGATCGTAGACGGCGGCGACCCGCAGACGGGGACGGATCCGTTTTGTGGGTTCGTGTATACGAGCTTTCAGGAAATCGCGACCAACGTCTCGCACCGCAATGTAGCATCTCTGGCGAAGCGGGCCGGGGCGCATTCTTTAGCGAAGCTGTGCGGCAACGTGGCGTCGGATGAAAACCGTCATGCCAAAGCATATTCCCTGTTTTTCGAGAAGTGTTTGGAGGCGGATCCCAATGAAGCCATGCTGGCTTTCTACCAGATGATGCGCCGGAAGATTACGATGCCTGCGATGAACATGCGCGAACGGGGCGCGAAGGTGGGGGATGCCTTCGACAAATTCAGCGTAATCGCCGAACGCAGCGGCGTTTACACGCGAACGCACTATACCGAGATCGTCGAGCGTTTGGTCGATCGGTGGAGCATTGCGCAGATCACCGGCTTGAGCGGCGAGGCGGCCAAGGCCCAAGACTGGCTCTGTACGTTGGCGGCGCGGTATCGCAAGATCATGGAACGTCACCCGGCGGTGCTGAGCGATGAGCGTTTCGACTTCACTTGGCTCCGCCCTGCCGAGGCGCGCGTGTAGCGCTTGGGGCCGGGCGGCTTTGGCCCCTGGATTGACTCGAGCGAAAGGCTGACTCCTTGCCCCATCGCGTTCCTTCATTTCGTGCGGCGCATTCAAGCCCTCGCGATGCCTTGGGGGCCTTGCTCGCTACGCTTCTACTTGCTTTGCTTTCGCTCAGTTGCGCTGCCGAGGATCTGAGCGGGTCCCGCTATCCCGGATACCAAGGCATCTGGTTTACCTTGGGGCAGCAGGGCGAGCACGGCGACAAATACAGCGGGGGGCTGGGCACATATACGGCCAAGCATAAGCCGCTCGCCGTTTATAGTGCTGACGTAAACAAGACATTTTTCGTGTATGGCGGCACAAAGCATGGCACGCGGCATCTGCTCATTATGGCCGGGTGCTATGATCACCAAGCGGGCACGGTGGAACGGCCCCTCGTGGTGCATGACAAGCTCGGTGTTGACGACCCGCATGACAATGCCAGCCTGGCCATGGACGCCGCCGGTCACCTGTGGGTTTTCGTGAGTGGCCGCGGGCGTAGCCGTCCGGGGTTTAAATACCGTGCCGATGCGCCCCATTCCATTGCGTCTTTCACGAAGCTTTCTGAAGAGGAAATGACGTACCCGCAACCGTGGCATGTGGCGGGCAAGGGGTTCTTTTACTTCCTGACGAAGTACACGGCTGGCCGCGAGCTGTATTTCGAGACTAGCGCCGACGGATACGAGTGGACGCCGAAGCAAAAGCTTGCCGGCATGGGCGGGCATTACCAGGTCAGCGGGGCCGGCCAGGGGCTCGTGTTCACCGCCTTCAACCGGCATCCGGGCGGCAATGTCGACAAGCGGACGGATTTGTACTACGTGCAAAGCGCTGACTTCGGGAAGACGTGGACGACGGTTGATGGCGAGCAGGTTGGCTTGCCGCTTACAGAGACCGATACGGCGGCGCGCGTCCGGGATTTCGAAAGCGAAGGCCGCCTCGTCTACATGAAGGACATCCGGCTGGACGGGCAGGGGCGTCCGGCGATCTTGACCGTTGCCAGCAGTCATCACATGCCCGGACCCAAGGGCGGCCCGCGTGTTTGGACATTGGCGCGATGGGATGGGAGTGCGTGGCGCTTCATCGAAATCGCGGAGTCGACGCACAATTACGACATGGGCTCGCTATACGCCGAGGAAGGCGGTCTTTGGCGCATCATCGCGCCAACTGAAGCGGGACCTCAAGCCCTCGGGACGGGGGGCGAAGTGGTGATGTGGACCTCTGAGGACGGCGGCTGGCCGTGGGTAAGCGAGCGGCAGCTAACCGCCGGGAGCAGCCTTAACCATATGTATGTGCGCCGGCCGCTATTGGCGCATCCGGAGTTTTATGCGTTTTGGGCTGATGGCAATCCGAACGCCATGTCTCCCTCGAGACTCTATTTCGCTACGCGAGAGGGGCGCGTTTTCCAATTGCCTTATGAGATGGCGGCGGACAGCGCGCCGCCGGTCCCGATACATAATCTACATCAAACTTCCGAATAACCGTCAACGGCTGTTCACAAAGCTTTCATACTTTTCGTACACGCTTAGGGTATGACACGTAACGTCTACCGCCACTTAATCAGTGATTTCTTCGCCGTGCGCTGGGATCATCCTATTCCGGCGCTGCGCACCTATTTTCGTGAGCTGTTGATGGAAGAAGCGCGCGATGCAGCGGACCACAATGGCTGTGCCGAGTTCATGGTGGTTGATGCGTCTGGGCATTGCGTAGCCACTGGTTACACCTTCGCTGGAAATACGAAGTTTCATCCCCATCATTAGCAGGGGCATCCTGACGCATCCGGATCGTGCTATTCTGGCGGCGAAAACTGCGTTGCATTGTAAGGAGATTTCCATGGCTACGTCCGCCCGCCGCTTATATGGCCGCACTGCTGGGTTGATATTTGCTGCTGGAATAGCAGCGGTCACGCTGACCGGGTGCCCGGCGCTGCCCGACACGGTCGATGGCCACGTCGATCTTGAGCGTTATGCAGGCCTCTGGTATGAAATCGCGAGCGCGCCTGTGTTCTTTAACGAGGACCTCGTAAATGTGACCGCCACGTATACGCTTAACGACGATGGGACGGTTGGGGTAGTCAACGAGGGGTTCAACACCGAAACCGAAGAAATCGAGCGCATCGAGGGCCTTGCCCGAAGCGTGTCGAAGAACAACAGCCGCCTTCGCGTCAGCTTCGTTGAAGGGCCTCTTGGCATTCTTGCAAGCGGGGGCTACTGGATCATTCAGTTGGATTTCGAGGCGTATGAATGGGCGGTGGTCAGCGACCCGTTGCGCAATACGTTGTTCATCCTAAGCCGTGAACCTAGCCTCGACCCCATGGTATTGGACGGCATTTTGGGGCGCTTGCAGGAACAAAACTTCGACACGGAGCGGCTTCGCTTTACAGTCGTGCCGTAACGGCTCTCGCCGTCTAGATTCGCCAGGCGACTTCGTAGGTTACCGTGACCTTGACGGTGCAAGTGAGGCGGCTGATTTCGGGGAGCCGGCCTCGCCAATCCGGGTCGGCATTCCATTGCACCTCTTCAGCTTCGATCGCCTTCACGGATGTAATGGTGCTTTGCATGATGACGGCGGCGCCTTGCGCGCGGGGCCAGGCATTCTCGACGGCAGAAGCTACCGCTCGCTGCTCGACGTTCTCAGGGTTTGTGACCCCCCATCGTGGGCCCTCGAGGGTGCAGCCTACTTCTGCCGCCAATTCCCGGTGAATGTCTAATATGCTTGCCACATACTCTTGCTGCGAAGCGTCGCTTTCTTCGGGCGGCGCCGGACCGTAGCGCAGACGGATTGCTTGCGTCATCACAACCGTCTGGGCAGTGGGGATGGCGGGGGCGGCGAATAGCGTCTCGAGCGGGGTCAACCCGTGATCTTCAATGGCCTTGGTGATGGCTTCCTCGAGGCCTTCGAGTTCCTTTACGGCATCGGCAAATGTTTCGGCGGATACGCGCTTATGGAGCCAGCATTCAAGATATTCGGGCGCTGCTTCGATGGTGGCTGAGCCCGACGCCGTGATGGTCGGCGGTTCATAGGGCACTTGCGCTCCGGCGGGCAGCGTCATAACAAGGGCTGCGCTCCAGAAGACAACCCATCCGGACGCCGAGGGCAGTGTCATGTAAGGCGTCCTTTACTTTTATCCCGGTCTGGCAAGGATGGAAAGATTGCTCGAAGCTTTTCCTCGCTTGGCTGGCTCCCATACTCGCAGATTTCAAAAAGTTCACAATATGTGACATTCGAAGGTCCCTCGGGACCGTACCATCGAGTCAGTGCCTCTTGGGCGAACTGGGCGGGCTGGAGGAAGAATGGTTCCCAATGCATACGCAGCCATGTCTTGCGCTGTTCGGGATCCGCAGGGACTTCCCCGGCAATGCCTTCAATCCATGGAAGCCATTCGTAGAACTGCGAATCCATGGTGTCTAGCATTTCGTACTTGGCATCCATTTCGCCGCCCACATCGACGGCAATGTCTGGCCGGAAGGGGACGGGGCGTTGGAAGCGGTCCATCATGAAAAAAAAGACGGGGTTGTGTTCGAGCCTTGGGACCTCGGGCAAGAAGTTGGGTACCATCACCATGTAGGCAGCATCTTGCACGGCTATGCTGGTGTAGCGATGGTCGGGATGGTAGTCGTTGCTGCGGTGAGTGAGCACAACATCGGCGCGCGTCTCCCGAATGATGCCAACGAATTGCTCGCGCAGGGACATGGACGGCATGAGGCGCCCGTCGTGATTGTCAAGGATACGCGACTCATATCCACCAAGTTTCGCCGCCCGGGCATGCTCTTCTTTACGGCGCTTGGCGAGCGCTTCGCCTGAAAGCTCATGATGACCGGCATCACCATTGGTCGCCGATACGGCCGTCACCTTGTAGCCCGCCTTGACCCATTGGCACATGGCGCCGCCGGCAAGGATTTCGCAGTCATCTGGATGAGCACCGATGAGCAGAATGTTCATGCGGGCCTCAAGTTCATTGCACGGGAGGCTCGGCGAGCGAGGGCGGTTCTTGTGCTTGCGTCTCCGCATCTGTTGGCGGGGCGATAGGCTGCTGGTTTGCATCGGCAAGGCGCTCGATTCGCACGGCATTGCTGTACATGATGGTGAACCAGTCGGGACGCGTAGTCGCCGTCTCGGGATTGATCAGGGCCACGTCCGTACCGGGGGGCATGAGCAGGCCTTCGACACGCACGCGGGCAAAGATGACTTTTGCGCTGCCAATTTCGTCGCGGTATTCCATGAGATCGAATGTGACGGGGCTTTCGCTTTCGAGCGTCCTGCCTTCTGCGAAGGCGATGGCATGGGAACCGGCCTCTATGACGGGCGCAGCCGCACTGTCTTGCGCGTCGTCAAAGTCGAGGGCGAGTTCCAGGGTCGAGCGCAGCACGGCGGGCATCGTTTCAAAATTGCGGCGTGGTTCGAGCACATACTCAAGGGGGAGGGCGCCCTCCGGCCAAGGGCCCCTGATGGCCGCGGCGACGTTGGTGGTGCGGCCTCGGTACTCTTCAAAGTCTTCGTATTGGGTCAACTCAGGCTTAAAGCTTTCGGCGATATCAAGCTGAAGCCAGACGCCCTGTTCAAGGTCGCCAATTGTCAGGCGCTCGTCGAGGATTGCGGCATCGTCGCTCATGCGCGCGCGCAGTTCCTGTAAGGCGGGCGGGTCGGCGCGGTCGACTTTTGCTTCGCAGCCCGCGGCTAGCAGCAGCACCGCAATGGCCGCGAGCGGCGTAGGGCCCGTCAGGCTGATGGGCGTGCGTAAAAGCTTCATGGGCTTATCGTTCCAACGTTTCTGGGTTAGAGCTTCCGTGAGGCCGTGCGCAGCAACGCTGCGTACAACCCGGAAGAATAACATGCGACGGCAGGACGGTGTCATGCCGTGCCAGGGACCGCGGCCTCCTCGAGGGCCTGGAAGAATGCTTCGGGGTCGCGGTAGTCCTGAAGGAAGGTACGGGCGCCAGCGTCTTCCATTTTGCGGCGCGGCTGTTCATGGGTGATGGCCACCAAAGGAATGCCCAGTTCTTTGCAGACTTTCACATCCCACAAGCCATCGCCAATGTAGACGGCGTCTTCCGGACGGCCGGCGCTTCGCGCGATTGCGGTCTTGACGATTTCGACACGCGAAGTTGAATCATTGGCGCAGCCGCGCGGGAAGCCGCGGGCATCGACGCCAATCGTCTCGAGCTTGAAGAGGGCGCTGTCCCGAAAGCAGCCTGTCGCAAGGGCGAAGGGGTTCCGGCCGGTTTCGAGCAAGTGCTCGATGAGGGTGCGCGCTCCTGGCACTTCAGTGAAGCCGGCGGGATTCTCGGCGGCATGCCGGCGAAGTTCCTCGACGAAGGCTTCTTCGAATTGGTCCATCTCCGCGGCCTTGATCGCGCGGCCGTGATGGGTTTCGAAAATCTCGCCCGCGACGCCGCTATCGGTAATGTGTTCGTAGTAGCCCCAGTCGCGCGATGGTATGGGCCTTCCGAAAACATGCTCATAGGCTGCGGCAAAGCAATCCATGTCGGATGCGCCCGTAGCCGTAAGGGTGCCGTCAACATCGAAGAGAATGAGTTTCATAGGAGGATCCTGCGTGCGGCAATTGAGCGCCCCAGCTTGCGCCGCGTGTCAAGAGTATACCTGCTGAATTGGCTTTGCGCCAAACGCGGCAGGGTTGAAATGGTCTATGATGCGGAACGGGGGAACGGCAGACCGGGGGAAAGGCGCATGGCATGTATGGATTAATCTTTGATTGTGATGGCATTTTGGCGGATACGGAGGCGCTGATCTTCGAGGCGACGGCGCGCATGTTTCGCAACGATTACGGGGTTGAGATGACGGAGGAGGACTTCGCGCCCTATATCGGAACGGGGCCGGAGAAGTACACAGAAGAGCCGGCGAAGGCCAAAGGTATTGCCATTGATTTGGCGCATGCCATCAAGCGCCGCGAAGAGGAGTTCGTGGCGCTGCTCGCAGAAGACCCCGACATCAGTTTTCGCGGGGTGAACGAGTTGGTTATGACGGCCTACGAATCGCCTGAGTGGGGCATCGCCATCGCAACCAGCAGCTCGAAATCGAAAAGTCAGGCGGCGCTTCGTGCGGCGCGCGTGCAGGCCGATATCTTCGGCGGCTACATCAGCGGCGACATGGTGAGCCACAAGAAGCCGCATCCGGAGATTTATCTTCGGGCTGCCGAGGCGATTGGCATCGAGCCGTCTCGTTGCGTTGGCATCGAGGACAGCGTCGCGGGCGTCGGCGCGGTCAAGAACGCGGGCATGGTATGCGTGGCAGTGACGAATACATTCCCGGCGGCCAAGCTCGAAGAAGCCGATTGGATC
>CAZLBS010000066.1:0-3926 GCA_964557505.1 uncultured Nitrospiraceae bacterium
TGCACTGCAACATGATGCCGCGGAGTGCGGCCCGCATGGCGCGGTCCCGTGCTTCGAAACCAATCCCGGGCGCCGCTCCCTCTCCCGAAACTGGCACGACATCAAGCGCCAACGCAGGAGGCTGCCCGCCCGCCGCTTCATCATGCCCCCCGGCATCGGACGGGGCCGCCGCCGCCGCAGCTTCTCCATTTGCCAAGGCCAAAACAAGCACAAGGAGGACAACGGACAGGATGGCATTCAGGACGCCGCGAACGGACGGCCGGTGGTGCAGGCCTTCACGGGGAAAAGAACTGCTATTAACTGGCGGCACTGGCATCCTGGGGGGCCGTTTCTTGCGGGCGTTCGCCCGGCGCGCGCATGCTGCACGAACCATTCAGCGCCGCACCTTCCTCGATCAGCAAGCGGCGGCAGCGCACATCCCCCGTCACTTCGGCTGAGGCGCAAAGCTTCAACAGGCCCGCGCACGTGATGTTCCCATGAACCTGGCCCGATACCGTGAAAAGATTGCCGGCTATGACGTCGCTGTTCAGCC
The DNA here is from genome assembly GCA_964557505.1 of uncultured Nitrospiraceae bacterium. Classification (GTDB taxonomy): domain Bacteria; phylum Hydrogenedentota; class Hydrogenedentia; order Hydrogenedentales; family CAZLBS01; genus CAZLBS01. The sequence goes on from CAZLBS010000066.1 coordinate 533, forward strand.
GTCCCGACGCGCCGAGTTCCAGGGTTTCGGCGCACTCGATCTTGCCTTCCACCATGCCTTCGACTTTGCATCGGCGCGTGCGGACGTTGCCCGAAATCAAGGCACTGCCGCCGAGCAGGAGATCCCCCTCGACATCGACGTCGCCTTCCACGCGGCCATAAATCTCGGATTCAGAGCCACTGGTCAGCGACCCTTGAATGATGACGCCCTCGGGGATCGTCATGCGTGCCGATTTCACGTAGCGCGCCCTCCGCAAGGCCAAGTCGTCTGCCGTCACATTGGGGTCGCCGCGGCTTTCGGACCGCGCATCTATGCTGCGGTTATCCGCCCGCCCCGTATGAATCGCATCCTGCAGCGCTTGGTTCCAGCGGTTCATGAAACCGCCGGATTTTTGGGCAGCCCGCAAGGCTTCGTACGAAGCCTCCCCCTTGGCGCCTGCGCTCTGCTCCCCGTCTTGTGACACGCTTTAGATGTACCCCAGCCGGTTCGCAATATCGGTGACGCAGCCTGATATCCGCGCGCGCGGATGGCTCACCACGAACGGCATGCTGGAGTTTACTGCCTCCTGAACGCACGAGTCAAAGTACATAAGCCCTAAATAGCGGGGCTTAATCTCGAGATGCGTCCGTAGCGATTTCGCCAATATGTTCATCGCAATCTGCGCTTCATAGGGATTGCGCGCCCGGTTCACGACGACCTTCGGGCAGATGCTGCGCGCCAAACCCAACATCTCGCCCACGATTGTGTTCCGATGGTCCTCGGAAAGACGTGCGTGCCCCATGACGCTATCGATAAATTTCGGGAGTGTTTCATTGCGTTTCAACAAGAAAGCCAACTCTGGTGAATTGTAGAAGCGTTCCATTCGCCGAAACAGCGCGGACCGGATAAATTTGAAGGCATTGTCAATGCTGGTCCGTTCGGGCGTGATCACGAGAAAGCCGTTGCAGCCGGTCAACAGGAACAAGTCAAGCGTATTCAGATGGGCGCCGGCATCGAGATCGACGATGACCACGTCAGCATCCAATGTTTGCAAGGCCTTGAGGAAAGCCTGCTTCTGCTGATAGCGCGGGTTGGCTACCTCGAGCAGGCCCGAGGTACCGGCGATATACCGCAGATGCTCGAATGGGGTCGGAGAGAGCAAGTCGTCCAAAGCCGGCGGCCCATTGCCGGTGAGGAAAAAATCATCCAGCGTCGCGGCTGCTTGGGCGCCGAGCATGGCCTCGACGTTGGAACAGCTGAGGTCCGCGTCGACCAATACGGTCCGCCAGCCGCGGCGCGCCAGCACGACCGCCAAGTTCACGGCAAGGCAGGTCTTGCCTACGCCGCCCTTGCCTCCGCCAATAGCCAGCATCGCCGGCCGCGCGGCTATGGATGCCTCCGCCGCGCCCGCCGGGGCAAGCGCTGCTATTGGCGCTATTGTCGCCCGCTCTTCCATTGGATTGGTCCGCCCATCCCCCTAAGCAGGCCGCACTGCCGCTCCGATGCGTCAACAATATACCGGAAACGTAAAGAGCGTATCACTCGTCTTGCGGGGTGTCAATCCCCATAAGGCGTTTTTTGTTGGCGAGTTAAGCGTGCCGCGGGGCGCCGGAGATGTAAATGAAAGCGCGCCCATGGGCCGCCGGCCTGGGCGCGTTCCGAGTGAGTGGATGAGTGGGCAGGTTAAAACTCGAGGCCGTTGCGCGGCTTCTCGATGATGCCCACGATGAAGTCGACAATTTTCTCGGCGTCGATCATTTCCTGGGCCTTGGCCACGGCCTTGGCACTGCTGACCTCGCGTAGATGCTTCATCCTGTAGGTCTCCCCATGAACGTTGTCCGGCGGCAGCCGGGGTTCCTTATTGCCCGCCATTATGCAGGATGACGCTGGGCAATGTGCAGCCAGGCCATGAGGGCGCTTCAGGCAATGCCTGCCGCGGCGTTGCACTCGGGCAACCTTCAGCTGAGCAAATGCTAGACGCCCGCGAGCGAACCCGCGGGCGTCGAATGTTTACAAATAACTGTGGCGTGCCTGAGGCCTAAACCGGCTCGTCGATGTCCATCCCGATCTTGTCTTCGATCGTGTCGATGAGATCCCCGACCTTGTCGCAGGAAGCATCCTGCGCCTTGGCCACCTTCTTCTCGGCACTGATTTCATGGATGTGCTTCATGCTGGTACGTCTCCCCGTACAGTTGTGCGGACGCTGGGGTGTCCACAACAGCTTCTTACGATGTGCGAGACCGTACACATGAGATCGCAAAGCGTTTCAGGAATGGCCAACAACGCAATGGACTAGAGGCGCTCGATGATGATCTCGGAATTCTGCGGACCGCCCAGGCCTTTGCCGGGCTTGAGAGGCACAGCGGCGATTGCTTGCTGAACTTCCTGCGTCTTGCTGAGATGCTTGATGTGCTTCATAGGACGGTTCCTCCGTGCGGCCCTGCGAGGGGCATGTCCCGTCCCGCTCCTGCCGGAAAGGTTGTACCACAAGGAGCCGTAATTTGCATGGATGCCGTGCAATTTGCGCGCAAGGGCCCGGCCCTGAGAAACTTAGGGCTTTCGTCGGGGCAGACTATTGGCGGCAAAATGGGTGCGGCAACCCGATCTGATGCGCGTCATCCGGAGAAGCAAGCATGACACTGGGCGTTGGGGTCATTGGCGCGGGCGTCGTTGGCGGCGGCGTAGTGCACACGCTGGTTCAAAACCGCGCGGTTATTCAGGCGCGCACAGGCCGCGATGTCGAACTCGTTCATGTGGCCGATCGCGATGAATCGCGCCTGGCTTCCCTCGAGCTTGGCGGCGCGCATGCCTCGAACGACGCCAAGGCGCTCTTGTCCGACCCGCGCGTCGAGGTGGTGTGCGAACTCATCGGCGGCGTCGAGCCCGCGAAAACCTTCATGCTCGCGGCCATTGAAGCGGGCAAGCACGTCGTCACGGCGAACAAAAAGCTGCTTGCGATGCACGGTCCCGAACTGACCAAAGCGGCCATCGCAAAAGGCGTCGAGCTTCGGTATGAAGCTTCGACGGCGGGCTGCATTCCCATCATCAAGGCCATGCGCGAGAGCCTGGCCGGCAACCATGTGCAGCATGTCGTCGGCATTTTGAATGGTACCTGCAACTATATCCTGACGCGCATGACGTACGAAGGGATGGAATTCGAACCGGTGCTCGCCGAAGCCCAGGCGAATGGCTTTGCCGAAACGCCCCCAGATTTGGACATCAATGGCGACGATGCCGCGCATAAATGCACGATTCTCGCCAGCCTTGCCTTTTGCTCCGAGGTGAAGCTCGGCGATGTATATACGGAAGGCATTACCAAAATCACGGCGTACGACGTCGAATACGCGCGTGAGATGGGCTATCTGATTAAGCTGCTCGGCATCATGCGGGACGACGGCCACGCGATCGAAGCGCG
>CAZLBS010000066.1:3936-10937 GCA_964557505.1 uncultured Nitrospiraceae bacterium
ACCGGAAGACCACCTCCTCGCGTCGATTCGCAATGAATTCAATGGCGTGTTTGTCCAAAGCGATATTGCCGACGCCACGCTCCATTATGGCCGGGGGGCAGGGCGGCTGCCGACGGCCAGCGCGGTCGTGAGCGATATCGTCGACATCGCGCGCTTGCAAGGGGCCGCCCCCACGCCGCCCTTCTGCTACACGAACACGCGGCCGGTGCTGCCTATCGAGGCATTGAGCATGCGCTACTTCATCCGCTTGACCGCGAGCGATGAGCCGGGGGTACTCGGAAAAGCCTGTACCATCCTCGGGAATCATGGCGTCAGCATTGCGAGTTGCCATCAAAAAGAGAAGCATGTCGAGGACTTGGCGCATGTCGTATTGATGACATGGGAGGCCAAGGAATCCGAAGTGATGGCCGCCATCCGAGAAATTGACGCGCTGCCGTTCAGCGGCGAACCGGCCCACGTCATTCGGGTGCTATAATTCGGGCGCATGGCCAGCGCCAACACGTTTGCGAAGGGATGGAATCATTATGACGCGCCAAGGGCTGATCGAACGCTACCGCGAATACCTGCCGGTGAGCGCAAAAACCACGCCGGTTTCGTTGTTCGAAGGCTCGACGCCGCTCATTCGAGCGCCGCGCCTCTCGGAAGCCATCCATCCGAAACTCGACATTTACCTCAAATTCGAGGGTATGAATCCCACCGGTTCGTTCAAGGACCGCGGCATGACCATGGCCGTCACGAAAGCGGCCGAAGAAAACTACAAGGTGATCATGTGCGCGTCGACCGGCAACACCTCGGCGAGCGCAGCCGCGTATGCCGCACGCGCCGGGCTCACCTGCGCCGTGCTCATTCCCGAGGGCAACATCGCCCTGGGCAAACTGGCCCAAGCCATGATCCATGGCGCACGCGTCGTACAGATCAAGGGCAATTTCGATAACGCCCTTACCCTCGTGCGGGCCATCACGGAGAAGCATCCGGTCGCTCTGGTAAACAGCATCAACCCGTACCGCATTGAAGGTCAAAAGTGCGCCGCGTTCGAAATCGTCGATGAACTCGGCGAGGCGCCCGATATTCATGCACTGCCCGTGGGCAACGCCGGCAACATCACCGCCTACTGGAAGGGCTTCAAAGAATACAAGGCCGCGGGCAAGGCGCAACATCTCCCCCGCTTGATGGGCTTTCAAGCGGCCGGCGCGGCGCCCATCGTCTTGGGCCATGTCGTCGAACAGCCGCAAACCTTCGCTACGGCCATCCGCATTGGCAATCCCGCCAGTTGGGAAAAGGCGGTCTCCGCGCGCGAGGAATCGGGCGGCATGATCGGCATGGTGACCGACCACGAAATCCGGATTGCCTATCAGAACGTGGCCGCGACCGAAGGCGTCTTTTGCGAACCCGCATGCGCCGCGCCCCTGGCCGGCATTAAGAAGGCAGCCGACAACGGCTACTTCGACAAGCTCGAACCCCGCCACGGCAGCAAGCTGCGCGTCACCGTCACCCTCACTGGGCACGGCCTTAAAGACCCCGACAGCGCCATCAACAGCAGCGCTGAGCCCATTACAGTCGAAGCCGACGAGGACGCCGTGCTAGACGCCATAGGGCTCGGCGCCGCCGCGGCCAAATAGCCGAGACCCTATGCGGCCTTGATCAAGGCAAAATGGCGGGGTTTCTTGACCCTGCCCATCAATCTTGAATTCGGCTGCAAGCTCCCGGCAAACATGGCAGAAGCAAGCCTCCGCAGTCCGGCATGTCGCTTTATTTCGCGTTGGTGTGGCTGCCGCTCGAGACTTGTTTCATGGTGGTGGCCATCGATTCGCGGTCGGTGGCATGCGGCGGTTCGGGCGAGAAGGCGCTGATTTCCGCGCGCATCTCGGGCGTCATGGCGATATCGGCATAACGAAGGGCCTGCGCCAGCTGATCCATGTTGCGCGCGCCGATGATGGTGCTGGTAATCGCCGGATGGCTCTGCACCCAGGCCACCGCCAGCGCCGACGGATACACGCCCTTGTCCTTCGCATAGTCGACGAACTGCTGGGCGGTGCGGTGGTAGCTCTCGGCGCTGTAGCGCTCGGCATACATGCTGCTGTCTTTGATGCGTCCCGTGCCGCCATTGTCGAGGTATTTGCCGGTCAGCAATCCCGCGCCGATGGGGCTGTACGGACTCACCGCAATCCCCTCGCTCATGGCCATCGGCAGAATCTCAATTTCGGCCGTGCGCTTCACGAGGTTGTACATTGGCTGGATGATGACGGGCGGGGCCCAGCTATGCCGGCGCGCCACGCACAGCGCCTTAACCGTCTGCCACGCGCTGAAGTTCGACACGCCCAGATAGAGCACCTTGCCCTGATCGACCAGTTGATTCACGGCGGCGAGCGATTCCTCGAGCGCCGTGTTGTCGTCCCAATGATGCAAGTACAGAATGTCGAGCCAATCGGTTTGCAGACGGCGCAGGCAATTCTCTGCCTCGAGCAGGATGTGGCGCTTCGAGCTGCCGCGATCGTTGACGCCCCCGCCGCGCGGGAAATGCACCTTCGAGGCCAGCACGATTTCCTTCCGCTTCTCCCCCATCCACCGGCCGACGATTTCCTCCGTCAGCCCCCCGTTGTAGATGTTGGCCGTGTCGAAGTAATTGATCCCCTGCTCGAAGCAGTGGTTCATGATGTCGAAAGACGTTGCTTCGCCGGCCTCCTTGCCAAAGGTCATCGTCCCGAGGCAAATCTCCGAAACCTGCACCCCCGTCTTGCCAAGATAATGGTATTGCATCGCCCCATCCTGTCCCTGAACAACTATCCTCGCTTACTCTCGGAGCATAACAAACAAGGCGTGGCCGCAGGAAGACCACTCGGGAACGCGTGCCGGCTGTGGCTCGCGGCTTCGCATCGTAGCGGCTCCGCCTAAGCCGAGCGCTGCGTTGATTGCCCGGTGCACATCCACCGCGCCGGCTTCGCCGTGGCCGCTGACTTCCTTCACCGTGGAAGCGTTTGGCGCCGGGGTGACCGGGCCGCTCTTCACTCTGTTTACTCGGAGAGGTGGGTCCAGGCGAGTTGGCCGATGGCGGTGCGGAGGAGTTCGCACTCTTCGGGAGTGCAGACGTTGCCCGCCATTTCGAAGAACTGCGCCCACTTGAATCCGAGGAGGTGGACATCGCTTCCTGCCGTAACAGTGGCGGTGCGCTGGTGGCGCTTGGCGACTTCGGCGATCTCCCCGATGAGATGCGGCGGATGCACTTCGATTGGCGGCGTTTCGGGCTTCTGCACGGTGAGCATGCCATCGAGCAGAATGTAGGCCTGGCCGTCTGAAACGTCGCCTTCCCGAAAGATGACGTGTCCGCTCTTAACGCGCACTTCCTCGCCAACGGCAAGCAGCGTCATGACCGTGCGGACGCGCAGTCCGGGTTGCACTTCGTGCAGGAATGGCAATGTGCGCAAGCGCTCGCGAATGGTTTGCAACATGGCTGACGTGTCTCCCGTTGTCCCCTGCCCCGCTCCCATTGTAACGCGGATTGGCGGCGAATGTGGCGCGGACTCCCCGTGCGCATGCCATGATGGTAGGTACTGGGGCATTCATCTGACTTGAAGGAACGTTCTATTGCCATTGCTTGCCGCATCGTTTTCATGGCAGAAAGCTAGCGGCGTGGCCGCGCTGATTGGCTGCGTGCTTGTGTGGTCGAGCTGGGCCATCGCCTCGCGCTGGGGGCTGATTGAATCGGCCCTGGGCCCTTGGGAACTGGGCTTGTTGCGGTTCACCTTCGCAGCCGCGGTACTTGGCCCCGTTCTATGGCGAATGGGCTGGGGCGGCGTGCCGGTCCGCACGGCGCTGATTCTCGCGGCTACCGCAGGTCCCGGATACGTCGCGTTTACGTACAACGGCCTGCAATATGCGCCGGCGGCGCATGGCGCCGCGCTCACCGCAGGCATGCTGCCGCTCTTCACTGCCGCCCTGGCCTGGCTCCTCGGGGCCGACCGCTTGACGCGGCTGAAGCTTATCGGCCTGGTCTTGATGGTTTCGGCAGCGGGGTTGTTCTTCCTGCATGGCTTCGGCTTGCCTGCCCAGAACGTCTGGCTCGGCGATTTGCTGCTGCTCGGCGGTCCTGCGGTCTGGGCGATCTATGCCGTCACCCTGCGCGGTCAGGGCTTGCATCCCGTCCGCGCGACCGCCTTCGTCGCAACGCTGGGCTTCTGCATGTTCGTGCCGATGTATCTGGTGATGGGAGAGCCCGCGCGCTTTTTGGATACGCCGCTCCCGGCGATATTGCTGACTGGCGTGTTTCATGGCTGGGTCGTCGTGGTGTTGGCCATGACCCTTTTCACGCATGCCATCCGGACGCTCGGCCCGGCGAGCACGACCCTGGCCACGGCTGCCGCTCCGGGCGCCACGGCCATCGGCGCGTGGTTTGTGTTGGGTGAAGCACTGACACCGCTCATTGCCGCGGGGATCGTCTTGGAAGCAATTGGGCTGCTGTTTGTGGCGGCGAGCATTGCACGCGGCGTGCCGGCACATGTGCCGATGCGCCCGGCGGCTGCAAATTCGACATAGGCCCGGCGCTGTTCTTAGACTACGCGCTTGCCCACCGGAGCAACAGGACAATGCCATGAATCACACAGCCAAAAGCGATCCCACATGGGAAACCATTCGCGAGGAAGTGGCGGAAGACATCCGGCAAGAGCCGATGCTTGCAAGCTTTCTGCATAGCGTCATCATGTATCACGAGACGCTCGAGGATGCCTTGAGCTTTCACCTGGCAAGCAAGCTCGAGAGCCACACCATTTCGGCGCTCACGTTTCGAGACCTGTTCAACGAGGCAATGCACCGCGACCCCAGCATCGGCGAAGCAGTGCGAGTAGACATCCGGTCGGTGTGCGAGCGCGATGCCGCCTGCGACCGGCTGTCCACGCCCCTGCTTTACTTCAAGGGCTTCCATGCCCTGCAGATGCACCGTATCGCGCACTATTACTGGAACGTGGACCGCAAGGCGCTAGCGCTCTACCTGCAGAGCCGCGTCAGCGATGTCACCGGCGTCGACATCCATCCGGCCGCGCGCCTGGGCAAGGGCATCATGATCGACCACGCCACCTCCGTGGTCATCGGCGAGACCGCCGTCGTCGAGGATGAAGTCTCGATGCTGCAAGGCGTGACGCTGGGCGGCACCGGTAAAGAACATGGCGACCGCCATCCCAAAGTGCGCAAAGGCGTGCTCATCGGCGCGGGCGCCAAGATCCTCGGCAACGTGAACGTCGGCGAATGCGCCAAGATCGGGGCGAACGCTGTCGTGTTGGAAGATGTCCCGGCGCATTGCACCGTCGTCGGCGTGCCCGCCCGCGTCATCTGCCGCGACACCCCCGGCGAACCTGCCCTCACCATGGAACACCGCTTCAGCGGCACCACCGACTAATCTGCCTGGAAGCGCCCGCGTTTACTGCGCGAGCTGCGCGGCCAATTCCTCGGGTGCCGTCACCGGCTGTTGACAGGTGAAGTCCTTGCAGACATATGCGGCAGGCTTGCCGCCCAGCGGGGTCTTGTGCGCCAATAGCGGTAGGGCCTCATAGGCCGCTTCGGGCTGCGCAGGGTCTTTCAAGCCGAGCACCGTGCGCGGGCGAAACTCGCCGTGAATGGTGCGTAGAAAGCCCCGCACCTCCGTGCTGCCCGGCTCACCCACAAGCGCGATTTCCTTAGGTTCCCCGAGGTAGAAGTCGACCGCCTCGAGCATCTTTAGAAAGGCCGACGGGTGCGAAGAGAGGGATTGCTCATTCGCCATAATGGCAGCCAGCGCGGCCTCTTGATACGCCGTATTGCCCGTAAGCTTTCCGAGCCGCAAGAGCCCAACCGCCGCCATGGCATTGCCGGAGGGTTCCGAGCCATCGAAGGTGGGCTTCTGCCGGACGATGATGTTCTGGTGCAGATCCGAGGTCATGAAGAAGCCCGTGCCTTCCTTATCTTGGAAATGCTCCAGCATGTAATCGGCCAATGCGCGGGCCTCTGCAATCCAATGCGGGTCGAACGTAGCCTCGTACAGATCGGCGAGCGCGGCCACCAGAAATGCGTAATCATCAAGATAGGCGTCCAGCTTAGCTTCGCCATGGCGGTAGGTGCGCAGCAAACCACCGTCAGGCGTGCGCATGGCCGTCAGCAGGAAGTTTGCCGCTTCCACCGCCGCCGTCTTGTACTGCTCTTCCTCGAGCGCTTGATAGCCCTTTGCAAGGGCCGTGATCATCAGGGCATTCCACGAAGTCAGCACTTTGTCGTCTAGCCCGGGCCGCACCCGGTTTTCGCGGGCTGCGAACAGCTTCATGCGCATGGGCGCCAGCTTTGATGCAAGCTCATCCGCCGCCATGCCGTGCTTGGCCGCCACCTCATCTGGGTCCGCCTTCAAGTGCAAGATGTTCTGTTCCGCGTGATACGGCTCGTGCGAATGGAAGTTGCCCTGCTTGCGCACGTTGTAATATTCGCAGAACAGCGTTGCGTCCTCCTCGCCCAAGAGCGAAACGATTTCGCCGTGCGTCCAGATATAGAACTTGCCTTCTTCCCCTTCGCTGTCGGCATCTTCAGTCGAGTGAAAGCCGCCGGCATCATCGCGCATCTCGCGCAGTTCATACGCGAGCACCTCCTCGGCAATGCGCTTGAAGAGCGGCTCTTTCGTCATCTGCCACGCCTCGAGATACGACGGCACGAGTTGGGCGTTGTCATACAGCATCTTTTCAAAGTGGGGCACGAGCCATTCCGCGTCCACTGAATAGCGGTGGAATCCGCCACCCAACTGGTCATACATGCCGCCGTAGGCCATTTGCCGCAAGGTGTGCAGCGCCATGTCGCGCGCCTGTTCCTCGCCGGTGCGGTGGTGGTGACGCAACAGCAGCCCGATGGTTGGCGCGCTCGGAAACTTCGGCTCGTTCCCCCAGCCGCCATGGGTACTGTCGTAGTTCTGCCGCAAGCCCGCTACGGCCTTGTCTTGCCAATCATAGCTGGGCAGCGCTCCAGCTTGCGGTACTGCCATGGCGGTGCTGCGGCTA
>CAZLBS010000067.1:0-7072 GCA_964557505.1 uncultured Nitrospiraceae bacterium
AGGCCGTCATCATAATGGCGGGAACCTGCGGCTTATGCTCTTGCAGCCACGACAGCACATCCATCCCGGCCATGCGTTCGTTGCCCATGCGGAGGTCCGTGAGCACGCAGTCGAAACGCTCGCCATTCGAAAGCGCCTGAAAGGCGGCCCCTGGCTCCGACACGCCGGTCACGCGGTAGCCATCGCCCGCAAGCACGATTTCCAACAGTTCGCGCATGCTGGCTTCGTCATCGATCACTAAGATGGAATGCTGTCTCGATGCCACCGGCGCGCCCTCGCTTTACTCCGCCGCCGCCGGCAGGCGAATCGTCATCGTCGTGCCGCCGCCTTCCCGGGAAGTGACGCGTATCGTCCCGTCATGCTGGTTCACGATGCGCTGGCAAATCGCCAACCCCATGCCCACGCCCCCGCTTTTCGAAGTATAGAAAGGCTCGAAGATCCTCGCAACCTTGTCCGGTTCTATTCCGGGCCCTTCATCGGAGATGCGCACCTCCATGGCGTTGCCCTCCGCGCTCAAGGTCATCGTGAGGCGTCCCCGCGCATCCATCGCGTCGATGCCATTGCTCGCGATATTCGTGATGAGCTGCCGCAACTGATCCGCGTCGCCGTACACGCAGCACGGCGTGAGTTTGGCGTCCACGATGATCGCAAGCTCCGTGTCGCCCGCCTTCTCATGTTTGCTCCGGAGGCTCTCCGCCGTCGTCTTGCACACCCGGCACAGGTCGACCCGCTCACGCTTGATCTTCGGATTCCGCGCAAAGTCCAGAAACCCTGAAACGATGTAATTCAAATGATCCGACTCGCGCATGGCGATGTTGGCGAGCCGTCCGGCACTTTGAGGCTCATGCACGTTGCGGCTCAATTCTTCGGTTGCCATGCGAATGGCCGCCACGGGATTGCGGATCTCATGCGCGAGGCTCGCCGCCAATTCCCCAATGACCGCCATGCGGTCTTGCCGCTTCAATTCCTCGCGCATGCGCGCTGCTTCCGTCAGGTCGGTAAACGACGCGATGACGCCTGTCAACCGGCCATGCATGTCGTGCATGCGGTTGGTCGTCAACCCGAGCAACTTCTCTTCCCCCGCGCGCGTGAGCACCTGAAATTCGTAGCTGGTGAAGTCGCGCCCAGCGCGGATGGCCGTCGCGATGGGGGATTCTTCGCCGCTTGCCACGCGAAAGACTTCATGCACCGGCAGGCCGACCCCTTCCCCGCGCTCGAGTCCAAGAATGCGCTCCGCCGCCCGGTTATGCGCCACCACCGCACCTTCGGCATCCGTCACGACAAAGCCGCTGTTCATGTTGTCCAAGATTTCGGTTTGAAAATGTTGGAGCAGCCGCAAGCGCTGATTCCAAAATCCGCTGATGGCGGCTGTCAGAAAGTACGCCAGTCCTTGAACGACAAAGTTGTACGCGAGCCGGATGAGCGGCTCTTCCGGCGCCGTGTAGGGCGCCAGCAGGGCCTGCACCAGCATGAATGCCGTCGCGAGCCCCGCGAAGACAAAGCCGTTCATCAGGCCCAATAAAAGTGCCGCTTCGAGAATGACCACGACGAATAGAAAGGTGAGCACGCTTGTCGGTCCGCCAGTAAAGGAGACCGTGGCCGCGACCACGCCGAAGTCGATGAGCACTTGCGCCCACGTCAACGCAAAGCTCACGCGGTAGCCGCGGCCAAGGGTGTAGAGGTAGGCGATGCTGCTCGCGAAACCCAGCACATAGTATGCGGCCAACGGCAACAAGAGGGCGCCGCTGATGCCTTCGAGATTGAAAGTGCCGGCTATCGCGACCACCAATACCCCGACACGGGCGATGCCGGCAAACCAATGCCACGTGTCCGTGTGGGCAAGGGGCGGGCGCGGGGCAATGGCATCCGTCACGGGCGCGTCGCCGCCGTTCGCGGCGCGGCCCGCGCTGTCCGCCTGTGCCTGGCTCATTCAGAGGTGACTCCGCGCAGCCAAGCTAGCCTTTGTCGATCAGGCGCTGCAGCCCCTCGACATTGCTGCTGCGCTTCAGGGCCATGTCCATCGTGATGATGCCCCGGCGCATCAGGCGGTATAGCGACTGATTGCCCGTCATCATCCCTTCTGCCGTGCCGATCTCGATCATGGATGGAATCTGTTCGAGCTTTTCCGCACGAATGAGGGAGCGAATGGCCGTATTGGGTACCATGATTTCGAGCGACAGCGCGCGGCCCATGCCATCGGCCCGCGGAATCAACTGCTGCACGCAAACGCCCTCGAGCACGAAGCTCAACTGCGTGCGGATTTGCTCCTGCTGCGCCGAGGGAAACACGTCCACGATACGGTTGATCGTCTGCAGCGCGTCATTCGTGTGCAGCGTGGCGAAAGCCAAGTGACCGGTTTCCGCGACGGTCAAGGCCGCTTGAATCGTCTCGGGATCCCGCATCTCACCGATGAGAATCACGTCGGGATCTTGACGCAATACATACTTCAACGCAGCCCCAAACGACTTCGTATCGGCGTTGACCTCCCGCTGATTGATGATGGACTGATTGTGGTTGTGCAAAAACTCGATCGGATCTTCGATTGTGATGATGTGACAATTGCGCTCGCGGTTGATGCGGTCGATGATGGCCGCGAGCGTCGTCGATTTGCCCGAGCCCGTGGGCCCGCATACCAGCACCAATCCGACCGGCTTATACGCAAAGTCTGCAATGACCCGCGGCAGGCCTAGCTCTTGGAACGTCTTGATTTCAAACGGAATCGCACGAAACGCGCCCACCACGCTCCCGCGGTCGCGGTAGACATTCAGCCGGAAACGGCTCAGCCCGTCGATGCCGAACGACAAGTCGCATTCCATCTCTGCTTCAAACGTCGAGATTTGGTCTTCGGTCATCACCGAATAAATAATCTCTTGCGTATCGTCGGGCTTGAGATCAGGATAACCCGGCAAAGGCTCGAGCCCGCCATGAAGGCGGATGATCGGCGGCACGCCCACGACGATGTGCATGTCGCTCGCGCCCAGATCAATCGCCTTTGTGAGCAATTCCTTGATGCTGATATCGGTCATGAATCCTGCCCCTGCCGGCGCGCGAGACACGCCCGTCCCGCACCGCCTGCTGCCCTATGGCACATGCCCCTGTGTGAAGCGCCGCCCGCCTGCCCGGCGCAGCGGCGCGTGCCGGTTAGCCTAATTGTCTTCCGCGGAAACGCGCAGCACCTCTTCAATGGAAGTCAGCCCGCGCCCTGCCTTGGCCAAGGCATTCTGGCGCAGCGTCCGCATGCCGCATTCGACAGCGCGATTCTTGATCTGTGAAGACGTCGCATTCCCGAGAATCAGATCCTGCAACTCCGGATAGGCCGGCATCGCTTCGATCACCGCGAGGCGCCCTTTATAGCCGGTATTCTTGCATTTGCCGCAGCCCTTGCCGCGCTTGAATTCCGGCGGCGCGCCATCGGGCTGACCGCGGTATTGAATGCGCTCCAGCACGTCTTCCGGCACGGAGATGGGCGTGCCGCATGACTTGCACAAGCGGCGCGTAAGACGCTGCGCGCACGCCAGCGCCACCGAGGACTGCACAAGGAACGGTTCGAGTCCCATGTCGATAAGCCGGGTGAACACGCTGGCGGCATCGTTGGTGTGCAAGGTGCTCAAGACCAGGTGACCGGTCAAGGCCGCTTTCACCGCGATGTCCGCGGTCTCCAGGTCGCGAATCTCACCGATCATCACGATGTCCGGGTCTTGACGAAGAATGCTGCGCAAGGCCGCCGCGAAGGTCAGGCCAATATGCGCCCGGGCCTGGCACTGGTTGATGCCGAACAATTCATACTCGACCGGATCCTCCACCGTGATGATGTTGGTCTCAGGCTTGTTCAATTTGTGCAGCGCGCTGTAAAGCGTCGTCGTTTTACCGGAACCCGTCGGACCCGTCACGAGCAGCATGCCGAACGGAAGCTTCAACGCCGAACGGAACGCATCCATGGGCTGCTCTTCGAAACCAAGCTTGTCCAAGTCGAGCGTGAGATTGCCCTTGTCCAGCACGCGCATCACGACTTTTTCGCCGTAGTAGCACGGAAGGAACGAGATGCGAAAGTCGATCTCGCGCCCTTGAAAGCGAATGCGAAAGCGCCCGTCTTGCGGCAGCCGCGATTCCGAAATATCCAGATTCGACATGATCTTCAGGCGCGAAATCACTGCGTTCTGCATGTGCTTCGGAATGCTTTTCTGCTCTTCGCACACGCCATCGACACGGAAGCGCAGGCGCACTGATTTTTCGAATGGCTCGATATGAAGGTCGCTGGCTTCGTTTTCAAGCGCGGTCTTCAAAATTAGGTTGACGATGCGAATGACTGGAGCGTCTTCCGCTTCAGCCGACATCGTCGCGATGTCAAGCGCCTCTTCTTCCTCCGCGAGCACTTCAAGATTTTCGTTCTCTTGATTGCCCACAATGTTCTCGTACGCGTTGTCGTTGGCGCCTTGGCCGTAATGCTTCTTGATCGCCCCAATCAGTTCGGACTGCACCGCGACGACCGGCTCGATTTCGTAGCTGGTCAACATGTGCAAGTCGTCGAGCGCCATGATGTTGAGCGGGTCCGCCATCGCCAGCGTCAAAACGTCGCCGGTAATGGAAACAGGCAACATGATGTATTGCTGCGCCAGACTTACGGGCACAATGTCCAAGACTTCTTTCGGAATCTTATAGTTCGCCACGCGCATATGCGGGATGCCAAGCTGTTCGCTCAGCGTCACCACCAAGTCTTCCTCGCCCAGATACTCATTGGCCACGAGAATCGAAGCGAGATTCTGCCCGGTCTGACGATGTTGGTTGATGCATTCTCGAAGCTGATCTTCCGTGACCAACCCCTGTTCGATGAGGATGTCGCCGAGCCGGCGCCTGGCTATTTTAGGTGGCATTGCTTTCTCCTGTACGAGCTGTCCGGCAAGCTATAGTGCCGCGGCCTTGGCCCCTGGGCCCTGCCGCCGCCCCCTCCCACATGTGTGCCGGATGCTCGACGCCACGATATCACTCCGATATCAAACCGCTTGTCCCGCGGCATCTAGATGGTCTAGCGCTTGATAGGCCATGTCGCAGGTAATATCTTGACCGACAAGCCCTCCGAATGCAATCACTTTCCGTAAAGCCCCGCACATTTTGCGGACGTCATTGGGAATGCGAGTGGCAATCATGGCGGCCACGTCGGGTTGCAGTTTCGCTTTGGCGTGCTGCGCTTGAGCCTCGAGGATTCGTACGCGTGAAGGATAGTCCGGCGGCTGGAGTTGCGTCACGATGCCCGCGCTGAACCGGGAAATCAGGCGCTGCTCGAGATGGCCCAGCGCATCGGGGGCCTTGTCCGCCGCGATGATGATCTGCCGCCCTTCCTGATACAGCGCATTGAAGATGTGGAAGAACTCTTCTTGTGCTTCCACATGCCCGCCCAGGAATTGAATGTCGTCGAGAATGAGCACATCCCATTGGCAGTAGGCATCGCGAAACGCGTCGCCCGCGTTTTCGTGCATGGCCTCGAGCAGCTTCTGTGCGAAGCGGCCGGCCGCCGCATAGCCCACCCGCAAGTGCTTTGTCTGCTCGTTTCCAAGCACTGCATTGCCTGCCGCGTTGATGATGTGCGTCTTGCCAATGCCCACCGGCCCATAAACGAACAGTGGATTGTAGTCGCCGCCGGGCGCCTGCGCGACCGCCTGGCAGGCCTTCGCACTGAAGGCGTTCGACTCGCTGACCACAAATGATTCGAAGGTGAATTGCGTCAACGGGGCATTGGCATCGAGCGCCGCGCGAACCTTGTCGTCCGCGCTAGCTGCCTCTTGCTGCGCCGTGCCATTCTCGCCAAATGCCCGCACCGTGTTGAACCGGGCCCGGCGCGATTGCGCCTCGATTGCAGCGGCTTCGCTCGATGCGTCGCGCGCTGTCGAAGCTGCCTGAGCGGCGTGCAATGCCGCCGAGGCCGCCGACGTCACCTGTTCGGCCATCGCACGAATGTCGTCCATACGCGCGCGGTAATCGGAATCTTGTTCGGCCCGCTGCCCATTGACGGATTGCACGGCTTCGGAGATCGACTGCGCCGCGAGTTGCACGGCCGCCGTCAACTCAGCATTCGCTTCGGCGCTGCCATTATCCTGCACGGTAGGATGCGGCGCAGGCTCGGGCGCTTTTGTCTGCATCTCCGCCAAGGGCGCTATCGCTTGCGCGACTGCCGATTGCACCGCCTCGGCAATCTCCGCCGCGGATGGCATCTCAGGCGCGGGTGGCGGCGGCGGGGGAGCCGCGGCGGCCGGGGCTTCCGCGGGCGGCTCAGGGCGGGCTGCGATTGCAGCTGCCGATGCCTCGGCGATGGCCGCCTTCATGCCTTCGGCCGATTCGCGCATCGCGGCGCTGATGCTCTCCTGCATCGCGCGGGCGACTTCTTCAATCGAGGGGCCTTGCGCCACCAGGGCGGCGGGCGCGGCCTCCGCCGGGGCGGCTTCCGGCCGCGGCGCCCGGGTCTCGGCGAGGCGTTCCGTCATCTCTGCGAGGCCTTCGCTCAACGCCCCGCGCACGCTTTCCTTGATGCTGCGCGCCATGGCCGCCAAATCGGGGGCGGGCGCCGCCTGAGGCGCTTCGGATGGCGCGGCGTTTTGGGCATGAGAAAGCGCAGCGGATTCGCGAATGGCTTCGGCCAAGGCCGCCACAGTCGCCTGCTGCGATTCCCGAAGCCCGTCGCGCAGTGCCGCTACGAGCGGGGCCGGATCGAAAGGAGCTGCTGCCGCTTGCGGAGCCGTCTGCCGGGAAGGCGCGGGCGCCTCTTCCATCATCGGATTTGCCGTGGACGGGGCGGCGGCCTCGGCCGAAGGATCAGGCTGAGGCGTGGGCTGCGGCTTCGGTTTAGACGCCTTCTCCGTCAGGCCGAACGCGCTCGCGGACACTTGGTCGCGCTCGGACCCATCGGAAAACAACTGTTGCGATACGATGTGATAGGCGTCCCAATCGCACAAGATGGGCTTGATCTTGAGGTCGGGGCAGTGCTCTCGAATGGTAGCGAGCGCTTGGCCATCCAAAGGATCCACCATCGCAAGCGTCAAGATGCGCCCCAGCTTGTCAATCGGCAGCACCTTGAACTGGT
>CAZLBS010000067.1:7082-10755 GCA_964557505.1 uncultured Nitrospiraceae bacterium
GGCACAACTCGCGGGGAATCAGACCAAGGTATTCGTCGCTCACCTCGTAGTCGAGAAGATTGAGGTGAGGAATCTGGCACTCTTTGACAATGAACGAAATGAGGTCGGCTTGCTCGAGCACGCCCATCTCGACCAGCACCTGACCGAGGAACTTGCCTTCAGCGACGGCTTTGTCTTGCGCGCCGGTGAGTTGGTCGGGCTGGATGCGCTCGTGCGCGAGAAGCGCCGCGCCCAAATCGCGCAACGCCTCCGGCTCGGCAGACGGCGCACGGCTGCCAGCATGCGGCCCGCTTTTCGCGGCTTCGCCCTGCTGCGCGCCACCCGCCTCTTCGCTGTTTCCTTTGCGCCAACTAAGCATTATCAAACGGTCCTGAGCGTTGCCGACGCCCCCGTACGGCACCACCCTTCTGGCAGTGTACCATCCCTGCGCACAAACGTGTGCCAACACATGCTAACGCATTATTAGACAATGCCTTGCCAAGCTTGTCAACAATTAATTTGGGGTGGGATTAGGGAAGGGACTCGTCTTTAGGGACGGTGGAGGCGGATGGCGCCCGGCTTCAGGCGAAAGTCGAGCGAGGTTTCGCGGACCGGCTCGCCATCGAGATTGATTTGAACCGGCTTGGCGGCCTTGACGTGCAGTTCGGTCAGCGCGGCGCGAATGAGCCCAAGCGGCGCGTCTTCGGCCAACCCCCCGGAGAGCAGCGCACCCACCGACTCGACCAATTGTTGGGCGGGCAAGGCAGGAACAATGAGCACATCGAGGAGCCCGTCATCAATGCGTGCGCCGGGGCAGAGGCAGTGGCCGCCGCCCGCCTGCGGCCCATTGCCCACGGCAAAGAGAAGAAAATCGCCCTCCCAAGAAAGCCCCGGCCCCTCGAAAGAAGCATGTGCTGGCTGCATGGCGCCCGCCCGGCTGATGCCCGTAATGAGATACGCCGCGCCGCCCAATACGCGCTTCAAGGGTTCCGGGGCGCCCGTCGTCACTTCACAAGGAAAGCCGCCCGTTGCCATGTTGACGAACGATTGGCCGTTCAATGTGGCGATGTCGATGGGCGTAGCCTCGGCCTCGAGCATGTGCGCCAAGGCCGCATAGGGCTCTGCCGGAAAGCCTTGGCTCAGCGCAAAATCATTCGCGGCGCCCAAGGGCATGAGGCTCAGCGATGGCAGGCTCGCGGCAGCGCCGCCCGCATCGAGCAGACCCGCGGCGCATTCATTCAATGTGCCATCGCCGCCAGCTGCAGCGATGGCGTCCACCGTCTCGAGCGCAGCGTCGTGCGCCATGCGCCGTGCATCGCCCGATTCCCACGTGACCCGCACCGACACCTCGTGTCCCTGAGCGCGGACCTGCTCGACGGCCCCGCGCACATCCTGGCGAATCCCAAACTTGCCGTTGTAGATCACACGAAGGTGCATGCTTTTCCCTGTCCCCATCGCCGTGCTGGCGCTCGCGCAGAAGGATGCCACACCGCTCGGGCGCATCGAAAAGGCGCATCCCGCGCGAAGCAGGATGCGCCTTGGTATGCACAATGCGTGATGCGCCTACAACTGCACGCAGACAGCCTTGGTTTCAAGGTAATTGTTGAGGGCTTCATGGCCCATTTCGCGGCCCCAGCCGGATTGCTTGTAGCCGCCGAAAGGCAAGGCCGCATCGAAGATGTTGTAGCAATTGACCCAAACCGTTCCCGAGCGCAAACGGTTGGCAAGCTTGTGCGCCTTGCTGATGTCCTTGGTCCAGATGCCCGCGGCCAGACCGTACGACGTGTCGTTGCCCTGCGCCGCCACTTCGTCGATGTCGTCAAACGGCATTGCCGTCAGCACCGGGCCGAAGATTTCTTCCTGGACCACCTTCATCTTCGAATCGGTCTTGACGAGGACGGTCGGCGCGACGAAGTAGCCCCGGTCGCCCACGCGCTTGCCGCCCGCGACCGCTTCCGCGCCCTCGCTGATCCCGCTTTCGATGTAGCCCGTCACGCGTTCGAATTGTTCTTTCGAGACGAGCGGACCCATCTCGGTATCCGGCGCCATGCCCGGCCCAACTTTGATCTTGCCCGCGGCCTCGCTCACGCCGCCAATGACATCGTCGAAGATCCCTTTCTCGATGAACAGGCGCGAACCGGCCGCGCAGCACTGGCCGTGATTGAAGAAGATCGCACTGGCTGCACCCGGCACCGCCGTCGACAAGTCGGCATCCTGAAAGACAATGTTCGGCGACTTGCCGCCGAGTTCGAGGGTCACCTTTTTGAGGTCATGCGCGGCGGCCTGCACGATAAGCTTGCCCACTTCCGTGCTGCCCGTGAACGCCACCTTGTCGACATCGGGATGCGCCGACAACGCCGCGCCGGCCGTTTCGCCGTAACCCGTCACCACGTTGACGACGCCATCCGGGAAGCCCGCCTCGCAGATGAGTTCGCCCAGGCGGATGGCCGACAGCGGGGTCTGCTCCGCTGGCTTCAGCACCACGCAGCACCCAGCGGCCAAGGCTGGCGCCAGCTTCCACACCGCCATCAGCAATGGGAAGTTCCACGGAATGATCTGCGCCGCCACGCCAATCGGCTCGCGCCGCGAATAGGCATGCCACTCCGCCCCCGGCGCATAGGGGACCGTAATTGGAATGGTGTCGCCGAGAATCTTGGTCGTCCAGCCGGCATAGTAGCGGAACTGATCGGCCGCCAGGGCGACGTCGGCCGCCAGGGCGATTTTGTATGGCTTCCCGTTGTCGATGGTCTCCAGCTCGGCCAGCATCTCGCCGTGCTGCTCGACCAGATCGCCCAATTTCCAAAGCAAGCGCCCGCGTTCCGACGCCGTCATTTTCTGCCACGGGCCCGTATCAAAGGCCGCCCGCGCCGCTGCCACCGCCTTTTTCACATCCGCCTCGAGGCCTTCCGCGACATGGCCAATCACCTCGCCTGTCGACGGATCCTCCACTGGAAACGTGTCGTGATTCTGCGCGTCCACCCACTGCCCATTGATGAGCAATTGCTTCGGCTGCGACAGCCAACTCGCCACCGCCTCGCTCATCGGCCGCATCGTCGTCGTTACCGCATTCATACGACTCTCTCCCTCGTGTACTGAACCTCGTAACCGTGTCCCCCGCTCCGGAAAAACGAGACGGCTCCCTCCTAGCCCAAGCCCGCGTTCCCGCCGGGTGATCGAGCACAATACACGAGAAATGCCGAATTGGCTAGAGCCCCAACACCAGATTGATGACCCGCTGGATATCGATCGCATCTACGGCGCCGTCGCCGTCGAGATCGGCGTCGATGGTTTCGGCGCTCGGCAGGTTCAGGGCGGCGTTGATGATGAGTTGAATGTCGACGGCATTGGCGGCGCCGTCGGCGTTGATGTCGCCAAGCGGGCGGCCATCCTGAAAGACCGGGATGAACACCGTGCGCCCATCGGCGTCGAGTGCGATGACATCGCTCCGTTCGAAGCCGCCGGTGTTGTCTTGCCAGGACACGGCGACCGTTCCGGTCTCCAGTCCGGGCATCACGCTGACCCAGTCTTCACTCGCTTCCGCGGTCACCTCGACATCCAACGCATAGGCGTTGAAGAGGTCGATCGTGAGTTCGCCCGCCGGCTCGCCCGCTTCGACCCGGCTGGGCACAGGCAAGACAGGAGGCGTGCGCACGATGCCGGCGCGCCCCGTGGTCGTACCGTACAGCAGCAAGCG
>CAZLBS010000068.1:0-8751 GCA_964557505.1 uncultured Nitrospiraceae bacterium
ACGTACGAGCAGGTGATGCCGCTGGACATTGCGCCGACGTTCCTGCTGCGGGCGCTGGCCGTGAACGATATCGAAGAAGCGGAACGGCTGGGCGTGCTCGAACTCGATGAAGAAGATCTTGCGCTGTGCACCTTCGTCGATCCGGGCAAACAAGAATACGGCCCGATGTTGCGGGAAGTCCTCACCACCATGGAGCATGAAGGCTAATGATCAAGCTGCTGCGTTGGATCCAAGACCAGCAGGAGCCGCTCTTCACCAAGGGCGGGCCCCTCGAACGCCTCTATCCCCTCTACGAAGCCAACGACACGTTCCTGTTTACCCCGGGCTCAGTTACGCATGGCGATGCGCATGTGCGCGACGGCATCGATCTAAAACGCATGATGATCACCGTCGTTGTTGCCCTGCTGCCGTGCATGTTGATGGCCATGTACAACACCGGGCTGCAGACGCACCTCGCCATCAATGCCGGCGCGCCCGCTTGGGACGGCTGGCAATCGCACTTGTATCTCGGGCTGCTGAACTTGCCCACGCCCACGGCAGGCGTGCTCGGCTTCTTCCTGTGCATGTTGCACGGAGCGCTTTATTACGTCCCCATCTATGTCGTCACCTTGGCGGCAGGCGGCCTCATCGAGGTGGCCTTCGCCATCATCCGCAAGCATGAGATCAACGAGGGCTTCCTCGTCACCAGTGCGCTGCTGCCATTGACCTTGCCGGCCACCATCCCCCTCTGGATGGTGGCGCTGGGGATTGCCTTCGGCATTCTCATCGGGAAGGAAATCTTCGGCGGCACGGGCATGAATATTCTGAATCCAGCACTCACCGCGCGTGCCTTTCTCTTCTTTGCGTACCCGGCGCATCTGTCGGGCGATAAAATCTGGATTGCGGCAGAGACCTCTACGGACGGATACAGCGGGGCGACCGCGCTGGGTGTTGGCGCACTGGGCGGCATGGAGGCCATCCAAGCGGCAGGCTTCACCTGGTGGGATGCCTTTATCGGCGTCATTCCAGGCAGCCTCGGCGAGACCTCGACGCTGTTCGTCATTGTCGGCGCCATCATCTTGATCACCACCAAGATTGGTTCCTGGCAGACGATGGCGGGCGCGTTGCTCGGCAGCTTCGTCATGGCGGGCATTTGCAACATCATGTATGCCTACGGCTGGGCGGACAATCCCTTCATGGATGTGCCCTGGCACTGGCATGCGGTGCTCGGCAGCCTTGGATTTGCCATCGTCTTCATGGCCACCGACCCCGTGTCCAGCGCCTTTACGACGCAGGGCAAGTGGGTGTATGGAATCTTCATAGGCCTGCTGGGCATCCTCATTCGCGTGTTGAATCCGGCCTATCCGGAAGGATGGATGCTGGCCATATTGTTTATGAACGTGTTCGCCCCCTTGATCGATTACTTCGTGGTTCAGGCGAACGTGAAGCGCAGGATGGCACGCTATGCAACGTAACTCAGTACCCTATATCGTCCTCTTCTCGGGCGCCGTCTGCTTGGTGTGCTCGTTGTTCGTGTCAGGAGCGGCGGTCGCCCTGCGCGAGCCGCAGGCCCGCAATAAACTCCTGGATAAGCAGGCCCAAGTCTTGGCGACAGCAGGACTCATTCAGGAAGGCGAAGCGCCCAGCGCCGACGAAGTGCGCCGCTTGTTCGAAGAGAACATGCAAGCCAAGGTAGTCGACCTCGAAACGGGGGAGTACATAACCGAAGGCGTGGACCCGCAGGTCTTCGACCAATTGGCGGCGGCGAAAGATCCGTCTATGAGCATGGAAGCCCCCGCGAACCCGGCCCAGGTCAAGCGCGTGCCGAAATACGGCAAGGTGTACGAGGTCCGGGATGAGAACGGGGAATTGCAAGAGGTCGTCATTCCGATTCAAGGCATGGGCTTGTGGGCCATGATGTACGGCTATGTAGCCCTTGAAAGCGACCTGAACACCGTGAAGGGCATCACGTTTTACCGCCACGCGGAGACGCCGGGCCTGGGCGCGGAAGTCGACAATCCCAAATGGAAAGACCTGTGGCCCAACCGCATGATTTACGGTCCGGATGGCAGCGTCGAGATTCAGGTCATCAAGGGCCCAGCGGCGCCGCCCGAGCAAGCCCCGTATGAAGTGGATGGCCTGAGCGGGGCAACGTTCACGTCCAACGGCGTTACCAACGCCTTGCAGTTTTGGCTGGGGGAAACCGGTTTTAAGCCCTACATCGAACGGCTTAAGGAACAGAGGAGCGCGAAGTAAATGGCCCTCCTGAACAAGGATCAGCAAGGGGCGCTGTTCGACCCCTTGTTCGAGAACAACCCGATCGCGGTGCAAGTGCTCGGCATTTGCTCGGCGCTTGCGGTGACGAACCAGCTTGTGCCGACAGCAGTGATGTGCGTCGCGCTGACGACGGTGACGGGACTGAGCAGTCTTTCTGTCAGTCTGCTGCGCAACTACATCCCATCGAGCGTGCGCATCATTGTGCAGATGTCCATCATCGCCTCGTTGGTCATCGTGGTCGACCAGGTCTTGCAAGCCTACGCCTACACCGTGAGCCAGCAGCTGTCGGTGTTCGTCGGGCTCATCATTACCAACTGCATCGTGATGGGTCGCGCTGAAGGCTTCGCCATGGCCAACAAGCCGTTCATCAGTTTCCTGGACGGCATCGGCAATGGGGCGGGCTACAGCGTCATCCTGCTGGGCGTCGCCACGCTGCGCGAGTTGTTCGGGGCGGGCAACCTCTTCGGCTACACCTTGATGCAAGCCACGAATGACGGCGGTTGGTACATTCCGAACGGCCTCATGGTATTGCCCCCGTCCGCGTTCTTCATCATTGGCGTCATGATTTGGGTGTTGCGCACCTGGAAGCCCCATCAGGTCGAGGAGACCAACTAATGGAGCACTACATCAACATTTTCATCAAGGCGGCCTTTATCGAGAATGTCGCGCTGGCGTTCTTCCTCGGTATGTGCACCTTCCTGGCCTGCTCGAAGAAAGTCGAAACGGCCATCGGCCTTGGATTCGCGGTGGTTGCAGTCTTGGGAATCACCGTGCCGATGAACAATCTGATCTTCAACTATCTCTTGCGAGAGGGCGCTCTGGCCTGGGTGCCGGTCGTCGGCGATACGCTCGCGCAGCAGAATCTCGAGTTCCTCGGCTTGATCAGTTACATCGGCACGATTGCCGCGATGGTGCAGCTTCTGGAAATGACGCTGGACCGCTACGTGCCCAAGCTCTATATCGCGTTGGGCGTGTTCTTGCCGCTCATCACCGTAAACTGCGCCATCCTCGGATCATCCTTGTTCATGGTCGAACGCGACTACACCCTCGGTGAAAGCTTCGCATTTGGCATTGGCTCGGGCGTGGGCTTTGCGCTTGCGGTCGTGGCCCTCGCGGCCATTCGCGAAAAAATGCGCTACAGCAACGTGCCGCCCGGACTGCGCGGGCTTGGTATGGCGTTTATGGTAACAGGGCTGATGGCCATCGCCTTCTTGTCGCTGGCGGGTATTCAGCTCTAGCCCGAGCCGCGAGCGCAATCCCCTGCATCTCCAAGAATCGCATTACGGCTAGAACGAACAGAAAGGCAACGACGGCATGCTTACCACAATGCTTGGCGTGTTCATGTTCACGGCGGTCATCGTTACGCTGGTGGCCGTCCTCATGGTCGCACGCAACAGCCTCGTGCCCCAGGGCGAGGTGACCATTACTGTAAACGACGACCCAGACAAAGCGATCAAAGCCAACACAGGCGGCACCTTGCTGGGCGTGCTTGCGGACCAAGGCATTTTCGTGCCGTCGGCCTGCGGCGGCAAGGGCTCCTGCGGCGTGTGCAAGGTGACCGTGACCGATGGCGGTGGTTCCATGCTGCCGACCGAGGCCAACTTCGTGAGCCGCGGCGAAGCCCGCGAGGGCGTACGGCTCTCATGCCAGGTCAAGGTCAAGAACGACATGAAGATCGAGGTGCCAGCCGAAGTCTTCAGCGTGCGCAAGTGGGAGTGCACCGTCAAGTCGAATCACAACGTGGCGACGTTCATCAAGGAACTCGTACTTGAATTGCCCCCGGGCGAAGCGGTGCCGTTCCGCGCCGGCGGCTACATTCAAATCGAATGCCCGCCGCATACGGCCGACTACAAAGACTTCATCATAGAAGACGAATACAAAGAGGACTGGGACAAGTACAACCTCTGGCGCTACAAGTCGGTCGTGAAAGAGTCCGTGCAGCGTGCCTACTCGATGGCCAACTATCCCGAAGAAAAGGGGATCATCATGCTGAACGTGCGGGTGGCCACGCCCCCGCCGCGCGCGCCGGAAGGAACGCCGCCGGGCATCATGTCCTCCTACATCTTCAGCCTGAAGCCTGGCGATAAGGTAACCATTAGCGGGCCCTACGGCGAGTTCTTCGCGAAGGACACCGACGCCGAGATGGTGTTTGTTGGCGGCGGCGCCGGCATGGCGCCCATGCGCTCGCACATCTTTGACCAGTTCCTCCGGCTCAACACGCACCGCAAGGTGACCTTCTGGTATGGCGCTCGCAGCTACCGTGAAGCGTTTTATGTCGACCACTTCGACAAGATTGCCGCTGAGCACGACAACTTCGAGTGGCACCTCGCACTCTCGGAGCCGCTGCCCGAGGACAACTGGACAGGCTACACCGGCTTTATCCACCAGGTGCTGTACGACAATTACCTCAAGCACCACAAGGCGCCGGAAGATTGCGAGTATTACATCTGCGGGCCGCCGATGATGAACACGGCCGTGATGAACATGCTCGACGACTTGGGCGTCGAGAAGGAAAACGTCCTCTTCGACGACTTCGGCGGTTAACGGCCAGCATGACGGACGGACGAAAACGAACCAGCTTCAGGCTCGCCGCTTCGGCGGCGGGCCTTTTTCTTTGTACAGCAGCGGCGATATTGCTGTTGCCTGCTTGCGAACGCCGTGAAACACACGAACTCGTGCAGATCAACGGCGAGGCGCTGGGCACGAGCTATCACATCAAGGTCGTGCGGCATGCGCTTGCGGGGGAAGAACAGGGCTCATCGCCTTCACGGCAAACCCTGGAGGAAATCGTGACGCGCGAACTCGAGCGCGTGAACGAGAAGATGTCCACCTGGCAAGACGATTCCGAGCTTTCCCGGTTCAACCAGCATGACTCGGCCGAGCCCTTCGCCTTATCTGCCGATACCCTCTATGTAATGCAAGCGGCGCTGCAAGTGAGCGAAGAAACGGACGGCGCCTTCGATATCACCGTGGGGCCGCTCGTCAATGCTTGGGGCTTCGGCCCCGAGGAAACCGCCGGGCCGCCGCCCGATGACAAGCTCCAAACCCTTCAGCAAAGCGTTGGCTACGACAAGCTCTTGCTCGAGATCTCGAAAGAAGGCGAGCGTCTGATGGATATCAAGGCGCAGCTGCGCGAGCAGCCGGACGACCCTGCGGGGACGGCCTTGAAAGCGCACCCCGATGTTTATGCCGACTTGTCGGCCATTGCCAAGGGATACGTCGTGGATCGCATTGCCGAGGCGTTTCTCCTCGCGGGCGCCGAAGACTTCATGGTGGAGATCGGGGGCGAGGTGCGCGCGCATGGGATCAACGCCCAAGAACGCATCTGGCGCATCGGCATCGTCAACCCCGCCCTCGACCCCAACGCCCCATCGACGGGCATTGTGCCCTTGCAAGACAAAGCCATGGCCACCTCGGGCGACTACCGCAACTTCAAGGTCGACGAAGCGGGCAACCGCTATCACCACACGATTGACCCGCGGCTGGGCCGTCCCGTCTCGCACGCCCTCGCATCGGCGACGGTGGTCCATCGGTCATGCATGTATGCCGACGCCTACGCGACCGCCCTCATGGTCATGGGGCCGGAAGAGGCCCTAGATTGGGCGAACGAAAAGAACCTCGCCGTCTATCTCATCATTCATGACGGCGAGGACTTTACCACCGAGATGTCGTCTGGTTTCGACGACCTCATTCACAGCTTTGGTGAGTAGCGACTGTTGCGCAGCCTGAGAAGACACGTCATAGCTGCCGTAGTACGTCTTGATTGGCCGGCCTTGACGATTGTGACATTGCACCCGGCCATGCGCTGATTTCAGAGCGCTCTAGGCCCGCACACTTACTGCGTGGCTGCAATCTCTCGCGAGCTTACTGCCTCGCCCTCATGCCAATGCCCTTGGCCGCCGGTAATGGCGGCATGGACGATATCGCCGATTTCGATGCCATCGGCATCGCGGATCATGACCGGGCGGTAGCCCTGCGTGCGCCCGTTCATGGCCCCGCGCACCCGCGTGTTGGCCCCATCGATGAGGACTTCCTGTTCGGTGCCGAGATATTCCTGCATCTTTTCTGCGTGGATGCGGTCCTGGAGGTCGATGACGCGCTGAAGACGTGCTTGCTTGACGTCGCGCGGCACGCCGTCCTCGAGTTTGCGTGTTGCGAAGGTGCCGGGGCGCTCGCTGTATTTGAATGGAAACACCTGTGAGAACCGCACTTCCTCGAGTACGCGCAGCGTCCATTCGAAGTCTTCCTCGGTCTCGGTAGGGAAGCCAACGATTAGGTCGGTCGTCAGTTCGATGCCCGGATTGATGCGCTGCATGTAGCGCACTTTGTCCAAGTATTCTTCGCGCGTGTGTCCGCGGCGCATCTCCTGCAGCAAGCGGTCGCTGCCCGACTGAAACGGCAAGTGCAGATGATTGCAGATGGATTTCCGCTCGGCCATTAGATCGGACAGCCGATTGTCCCAATCGTTCGGGTAGGGCGAGGTAAAGCGAATCCGCTCGAGTCCGCCGATCCGCGAGACGTCGTCCAGCAACTCGTAGAAGCCGTACCCGGGCACGCCGTAGGAATTGACGTTTTGCCCGAGCAGCCAGATTTCCTTGGCGCCATTGGCCACGAGGCTTTCAGCTTCGCGCAGGATATTGTCCGGCTCGCGGCTCACCAGGCGGCCGCGCGTGAAGGGCACGATGCAAAAGGTGCAGAAATTGTCGCAGCCCTTGGTGATGGCAATGTAGGCCTTGACGCCCTCGACGTGTCCTTCCTCGACCCATTCCTCGGGGACGAAGTTCTGGACCTTTTTGTCGCGTGGCATCCACTCGGTCATGAGCACGCGCTCGCCGCCGCGGACGCGCTCGATCATCTCTGGCAGCCGAAAGTAATTGTCCGGGCCAAAGACCATGTCGACGGCCTTCTCGCGCTTGAGGATGGTCTCGCCTTCTTGCTGCGCGACGCATCCGCCCACGCCAATAATGGCGTCCGGGCGTGCCGCCTTGATGGCCCGCAATCGCCCGAGTTGGCTATAGACCTTGTTCTCCGGATTCTCGCGCACGCTGCACGTATTGACGAGAATCACGTCGGCATCATCGGCGGCATCCGCCTTGGCATACCCTTCCTTCGCGAGGATGTCCATCATTCGAAAGCTGTCGTGCTCGTTCATCTGACAGCCATATGTCTGAATAAACGCCTTGGGCATGGGTGCGGTGCTCTTTTCCTAAATCTACTGGCTGCAACGAAATATGCTATCACGCGCTACAAAGGCCAAACAATGGAGCGGAACCGTGAAACGTCAGCCCGAAGGGCACGGCGACATCGGCTTGTGCCCTGATGTACTCCATCTCAAAGCGGCGGGGAAGGCGGCGGGGGACTTGTGTGAAGGCGTCGACGATGTCTGCGCCCGCGCCTCAGATAGCGCGGTTTTGAGGCATCATCCGCATGCACGACAAGGGCCGCTATCCAGTTCACTTTCATGCTAACTGTGGCGAGGGCGATTCATTGTTCGCCATCACGCTCGGATACGCCGATGCATGATTCAGAGCGTAACGCTGTGTCCTCATCAGGGTTCGGGCAATCAAACTGGTCCGCTAGGCCGGACTTGCAAGCTTCCCAGGTGCTTTCTCCTTTCAACTGGTCTCGGGATTCTCATCGAAGAATTTGGCGACGCCGTGCGTGTTCGTACGCTGCCGGGCGTTAAGGGCTCGTCAGCCAATGAACGGAAGCCGTGGATTCATGGGCGGAGTGGGGACAGCCATCTTTGGGCGTTTCGTTGCATTCTTCTATGCACACACGGCAGGATGCCGCACGGGGCCGCGGGAAATCTGAGGATTGATCACATGCGTATCGGGCGTCTGGGTGCGGCATTGTTGTTTGCGTGCGGCGCTAACCTGCAGGTGGCCGTGGCTGAAAGTCCCTATGCCGAGGAATTGCGGGAACGCATAACGGGCGTAAAGGTCGACCATCCTCGGCTGTTCTTCGATGAACCGGATGTCCAAGAGATTCGCGGCAACATTGGCTCGGATCCATTTTTGCGCGGCGCATACGATTATCTGCTTTCCAGCGCGGAGATTATGCTCGAGCAACCGCCGAGCGGGCGGGAGACGATAGGCAAACGCATGTTGGCAACCTCGCGCACGGTCTTGCGCCGGGTGACGTATCTCGCGTTTGCCTACCATATGACGGGCGAGGAGCGCTGGCTCAAGCGCGCCGAAAAAGAAATGCTCGCGGCCGCGGAGTTTTTCAGCTGGAATCCAAGTCATTTCCTTGACGTGGCCGAAATGACCGCGGCCCTTGCGATCGGCTACGACTGGCTGCACGACGGGTTGGCGCAGGAATCGCGGCTCGCCATCCGCCAGGCAATCGTTGACAAAGGGCTCAAGCCGTCGCTCGAAGGGGGTTGGTGGGTGACGGCTGACAACAATTGGAATCAGGTATGCCACGGCGGCCTCACCCTCGGCGCACTGGCAACCGCCGGGCATGAGCCCCTGTTGGCCGAGAAGATCATAG
>CAZLBS010000068.1:8761-10381 GCA_964557505.1 uncultured Nitrospiraceae bacterium
GGGCGCTTCGGCGCATGCCCAACGCCATACTCCAGTACGAGCCCGGCGGGATTTATCCAGAAGGGCCAAGCTATTGGGTCTACGGTACGACCTACAACGTCCTATTTATCGACGCACTCGAGACAGCGCTCGGCTCCTCCTTCGACATCGCCGGCTATAGAGGCTTCATGCGCTCGCCTTACTTTATGTTGCATGCGGCTGGCCCCGCGCAGCGCTACTTCAATTTTGCAGACAGCAGCGACCGTATCGCCGTGGCCCCGGCCATGCATTGGTTTGCGAATCGGCTGGATGATCCTTCGCTGCTTCGGCATCAGCGCGAGGCGTTGGCCGGCTTGGCCAAAGAAACGCCCGTTGGAGGCGGACACCGCAACCGGTTCTTGCCGTTCTTGTTCATGTGGGGGAAGCCGCTCGGCCGCCTTCCGGAACCGCAGCAGATGCATTGGCATGGCCGCGGCGCCACTCCGGTCGCGTTTCACCGGAGCGCGTGGCACCGCGGCGCAACCTACATCGGCATCAAAGGCGGCTCGCCATCGGCCAATCACGGGCATATGGATGCAGGCTCGTTCGTGCTCGACATGCGTGGCCAGCGCTGGGCTATCGACCTTGGCGCCCAAAGCTATCATGACCTTGAAGAGCAGGGCCTCCGGCTTTGGGACAGCGCCCCGGACGGCGACCGCTGGAAGGTCTTTCGCCTCAACACATTGAGTCACAATACCCTTGTGGTCAATGGCCAACAGCAACACGTGACCCGGCAAGGCGATTTGATGAAGGTGTCGGACGACCCTGACAATCCCTTTGCCGTGTTCGATCTGAAGTACCTCTACTTGTGGCATCTTGCGGAAGCGTCGCGCGGGGTGCGGCTCTTTGGGGAGCCGGTGCTCATCCAAGACGATGTCGTTGCTCCTGACACAGAGGCCCGCATCCGCTGGGGCATGGCGACCAATGCCGAGATCGAGCTGCAGGGCCATGAGGCTGTCTTGAGACAGAAAGGCAGGCGTATCAGCGCGGCTATTCTTTCGCCGCCTGGGGCAACGTTCACGGTCATCGACATGGAAACGCCGCCGGCCGAACACGATGCAGCGAATCCGAACACGCGCATGCTGGCCTTTGAGGTGACGGTGGCTCCGCACGCCAGCGAGACGCTTGCCGTCTATTTCGAACCGGGCGCGTTCAGCGGAGAGCACCCAGTCATCACGCCCGTTGCGGAGTGGTAGAGTGGTAGGCGCGGACGATAGCGCTTGAGCATGGCCTGTCAGAGGCCGCCCTGCGGCTACATGTAGTCGCTTTCCAACCGTGACAAATGATGCCCCATGTGATAGATGGTGAAAAACATTAATTCCCGATGGGTGATCTTGCCGATGAGCGGGTGGGGGAGGGCATAGCGATCGAGCGCCGCTTCGTCCCAACGTGCGAGTTTGGCGGCAATCGACTCGCCGGCTTGCTGCAATCTGTCGAGGGCTTCTGCCTTTTTCGCGGCGGACAGGTGTGGCGGCACATACGGTCCGGAGGCTACGCCGCCTTTCTCGAGGGCCGCTTGATACTTTGACACGACCGCTTCGTATGAGCCGCCCGGACGTTTGATCGTACCGTAGCGAAGGCCGATGAGGGGGCCGGGCAGCG
>CAZLBS010000068.1:10391-10740 GCA_964557505.1 uncultured Nitrospiraceae bacterium
GTTGGCCGGCCGTCCACTTGCCTGCCGGCCCCGATTCAAATTGCGCATCCGGCGCCGATTCGAACCAGGCCCGCACGCCATCAAACTTCTCGCGCAAGGCATCGGCGATTTCTTGCTTTGATTCCATGGCTGCTGCTCCCCAATTGCCGCGCTATTATCGGGCCTCACGCCGGAACGGGGCAAGCCTTGTGAAAGAAGGGAGGGCAGCTCTTGAGTGCAGCCCCGGCACACGCAACTGGGAGCACCTACTCTCACTGCATCTTTCCCGCCGGCGTGACAGCCATGCGGGTACCGAGCGGCTTTGGTCCTTGCCGCAGGGCGCCGTTCTGGCTGGCGCCCTTGCCTGCAT
>CAZLBS010000069.1:0-10679 GCA_964557505.1 uncultured Nitrospiraceae bacterium
GGTTGCCTGCCGGAGGATAGCCTATTGGGAGTGCTGCAGAGAACGTGAATGTTGCTGACGTTCAACGGCCTTTGTAGAAGATGGATGAACAGTTGTTTTGCCAGAAGCAATGACATACAGACACGGCATCAGGAACAGAACGACGAAGACTTCCATCAGCAAGCCGCCGATGGCCGCAGCGGCCATGGGCTGGAGCATGTCGCCGCCCTCCTCGATGGCCAAGGCAAGCGGGATGAAACCAACCAGCGTACAGACGCTGGTCATGACCAGCGGGCGCAGGCGGATTCGCGCCGCCTGAACAATCGCCCGGTGGGCGGAAATCTCCTGGCTGGATTGAATCTCGCGTGCGAATTGGAGCAGCAGCACACCGTCGTTGACCGTGGCCGCGACGATGACCAGAACGCCGATAATCACCGTTGCGCCCAGGGGCAGCCCGGACAGGTACATGATGAACACGAGACCCGCCATGCAGAATGGCATGCTGCCGAGGATAAGTGCCGGGAGCCTGAAACTGTCGAACTGAACAGCGAGAACCACAAAGGCGAAAAACAAGGCAAAGAGCAGGATGCTTGTGATGGTCTGTTTCATTTCACCCATCATCTGCGCCTGGCCGCCATAGGTGACGTCGTAACCGGTGGGGCGTTCCATCTGAACGATGGCCCCTTTGAGTTCAGCCAGCGCCTGACCAACGCTCACGCCCGCCGCGTCGCCACGCACAATGACCTGCTTGACCTGGTCCTCGCGCACGATCTCGACAGGACCAACCGCCTGGTCCACCTCGGCCACATCTTTGAGGCGCAGGTAGCCGCCCTGCGCTGCTCTGAGGGGCAGATTTTCCACGTCGCGGCGCGACACGATTTTGCTCTCGGGAATCATGACGCGAATGTTGTAGTACTCATCGCCGTCGCGATATTGGGTGGCTACCGCACCGCTGATGAGCGACCGCATGGTCGTGGCAATGCTCCCCACCGAGACGCCCAGTTCGGCGGCGCGCTGCCGATCGATTCGAACCTGATACTCGGGCTTGGTCATGTCCATGGAGACATAGATATTTGTGAAATGCGCCAACTGGTTCATCGCCCCGGCGGTTTGGCGCGCGAGGTCGAAGAGCCCTTCGATATCCTGGCCCTTGATCTTTACCTCGATATCCGCATCGCCGAGCTTTCGGATGCCCTTGACTTTCATCTGCATGACCATGGCATTGCCGCCTGGAACTGGCACCTTGCCCACAATGGGGCGCAAATACGCGATGAAGTCATCCGTGCTTACATTCCGCGCGTGCCGCGGCACAAGTTGGATATTCAACTCGCCTTCGTTGGCAATCTCGTAGGTGTATAGCCCCCATACCTTTCCACCCGCTAGGGTGAAGAGACTCTCAATACGGTCATCCTCCTCGAGTTCCCGCTCGATCTGCTCGATAACCTTGTTTGTCTCGGCCACCGACGCGCCGGTAGGAAGTTTCACCTTGACCATAATTCGGCCATCGTCCATTTGGGGCAGGAACTCGGTGCCGAGCCGGCCTGACAGCATAATGGCAAGCGCGGCGATGCCGATGAATGCGGCCACCGTGGCCCAGCGGAAGCGTATGATCCGCTCGAGAATGGCGATATAGCCTTCAGTGAGACGGCGGAAAACGTGGTCAAAGCGGGTAGATTTACTTGTGGCGCCCGCCTTGCCGAAAACAAGAGCCATCAGCATGGGCGTAACAGACAAAGCCACGATCAGACTGATGACCACGATTCCCGCGATCACCAGAATGAGTTCGCGGAAGAGCAGACTGACCAGGCCAGGCACCAGCAAAAACGGCACGAAAAGCGCCAGGAAAGACAGCGTGGCCGCCAGCACCGCCACACCGACTTCGGTCGTAGCATCCACCGCGAGGCGGTTCATCGATTTTACCTCGGCATCATGACGGTCGCTTTCAACATTCTCTTGACGCCACCGGCTGATATTCTCGATGACCACAATCGAGTTGCTCAGGAGCACCCCGATAGCGATCACCAGGCCGCCGAGGGAAAAGATGTTCAACGAGAATCCGGCCATGTTCATCAGGCCGAAGTTCAGGACCAGCGTCAGCGGAATGGCGATCATCAATACAAGCACTTGCCGCAACGACCCGACGAAAAGCCAGACGATCAGGATGACCAGGATAGCCGCTTGGAGCGCCGCGTTGCGCACACCGGTCAGGGCTGCGTTCACATAGTCGGCCTGGTTCTCGACCATCCCGAGCTGCATGCCTTCGGGAAGCCCCGGCCCCAACTCGTCGATACGAAGACTGACCGCCTCGGCCACCGCGACCGTATTGGCGTCGGCCTGCTTGAGCACGGAGAGTTTGACGCAGGGCCGGCCATCGAGGCGCGTGATCACCCGCGCCTCCTCGTGCGAATCCAGTACCTCGGCCACGTCGCGCACGAAAACTTTCGCCTGGCCCTCGCGTGTCAGGAGCACGTCGCGAATCTCATCGAGCGATTTGTATTCGCCCATCGTGCGCGCGATGATCTCTTTCGGGCCGGCCGTGACCCGCCCGCCGAACTGCTCGATGTTTTCCTCCCGCAATCGCTGAAGCACGCGGTCCAGGCCAATCCCGAACTTCTCGAGTGCGTCGGGGTCCAGGTGAACACGAATCTCGCGCTTCAGTCCGCCGACAATCTCCGTGCCCGCCACGCCCGGAACGGCCAGCAACTGGTCTTGAAGCCACTCCTCGACCCAGGTGCGCAACTCGACCAGATCCCATTGGTCGCTGCTGATAGTCAGTTGCACCACCGGCAACTGCGAGGGGTCCGCTTTGATGATGATCGGCGGGTCGATGCCGGGCGGCAACTGCCGGGCCGCCCGCGCCATCGCCGCCAACGCGTCCTGATACGCGACATCAACATCCACGCCGTACTTGAAGTTCGCCAACAACGTGTACATGCCCTCGATGGACGATGATTCCAGATAGTCCAGATTGTCCACGGTGGCCATTTGGCGCTCTAGCGGGTCGGCGATGTTCTGATCGATCTCTTCCGGCGTAGCCCCGCGCCACCAGACGTGGACCTTGATCATCGGGTATGTGATCTCCGGCAGAAAGTCCACCGGCAGCCGCAGAAAGCCGTACAGGCCCAGCACCACAAGCGCCACGAGGATGGCGCTCGAGGCAAGACGGCGATGGACGGCGTAGTGGGTCAGTTTCATTGGCCCGCCTCCTTGGGCCTGTCAGGGTTGGCGGTGCCTGGTTTCCCCGCCGGTGAGTCCCCAGTCTTCGGCGTGCCCGCCACGCGGATTTCCGCGCCGTCCTCGAGATTTTCCTGTCCCGACACGATGACCTTCTCACCCGGTTCGAGCCCGGAGATAATCTGTATGCGACCGCCGTCTTCGATGGCGGTCTGCACCTTGCGCTGCACCGCCTTCCCATTGGCGGCCACGAAAACCGCCGGGTCGCCCGCTGGGGAAACGATGAGGGCGTGAACCGGCACAATGACGGCGTCCGCAGCGGATTCGAGAATCAACAGCACGCGGCTGAACATTCCCGGCGCAAGCGGGGCATCGTCCGCAACGGCCAATTCGATCATACGCGTGCGCAGTTCCGGATCCAGCGTGGGAAACACGCGGACCACCTCAGCCGCGAACGTCCGGCCAGGCAACGCGTCAATGCGGACTTGGGCTTCCATGCCGCTGCGGACAGCGCCAGAGGATGCCTCAGGCACGGTGCTGCGTACGACCAGAGAGGACAGGTCGGCCATATCGAGCAAGGGCGTTCTTGGGGCGGCCATATCGCCCTGGCGGACATAGACCCTCGTAATCGTGCCATCGAAGGGCGCGGAGATAATGCATTCACTCAGGCGCGCCTTCGCCAGCTCGAGTTTCGCCGCAGACTCCTTCACCAGCGCCTCTTGCGTCGCGATCTCGGTTGCGGTGGGGCCGGCCCGGAGCATTTGGAGTTTCTGCCTGGCGGCCACCAGGTCGGTCTGGCACTTCACATAGGCCACGCGGGCCTCGTCGGCGGACTCGCCCGAAAGCGAACCGCTCTCGACCAGTTGCGCCACCCGGTCCAGGTCGCTCTTTGTGAATCGAGCGCACTCCTCAAGTTGCTTGACCGATTCGGCGGCCTGAGCGATCTCCTCGGGCCGGGGGCCTGCGCGCAGGTCCGCGAGTTTCGCTTGTGCGACGGCCAGTGCGGCCTCGGCGCTCGTAACCTCTTCGCGATACACCGGGCGCGCAATTTCCACCAGTTTCTCGCCGGCCTTGACATCATCGCCCTCCCGCCAGGGGCAGTATGCGATAGGTCCTTCGGCCGTGGCGCTGACCTGGATGGTCTCAATAGGGATAATCTCCCCGGTTAAATCTAGTGTGCGGGCTATTTCGCCGGGAGCAACCGTTACGACAGCCACGAGAGGCGCTTTCTTCCGTGACTGCTGCGCGTTGTCCGCTCCTTTGCCGCATCCTGTGACCAGCAACGAAAGAAGACAGGCTAGAAACACGACGTAAAATAGGGTGCGCCGATCTGCTCTTGCTTGCGAATAATTCATTTAGGCTAAAGGCTCCTTCGTTTATGTGGCTGATTCAGGGGCCGCATCGAACAGCCAATGCCATGTGTGGATTACCGTGTTACTTAGACTGTCCAGACTCGAGTTTACGACGGGAACCACAACCATGGTGAAAAAAGTACCGATCAACAGGCCGCTGCCAGCGACAATCCCAAGCGGGCTGAGTCGCTCGAGACCGACGGCCATCTCGAAGATCAGCGGCGATAGCCCGATGACCGTCGAGAACGTGGTCATAAGAATCGGGCGCAGGCGCAGTTTGACCGATTCGACGATAGCCTCCTTTTTGCCCATGCCGCGTTTTCTGCTTTCAATGATGAAATCGAGCAGGAGCACGCTGTTGTTGATGACAATGCCGGCGAGAAAGATCATGCCCATGTTGGCGGGCATGCACATGGGTTTGTCGAACAGCAGCAGCCCCCAGAGCGAGCCCGCGATAGCGAGCGGAATGGCGGCCATGATCGTGATCGGGTGGATGAATGACTGGAACATGATCACGAGCAGCAGGTAAAGCAGCACGATGCCAATGAGCAGGGCCTGGCTCATTTGTTTCTGGGTAGACTTGATGTCGGCGGCGCTGCCCGCGGATTCAATGCCGTACCCGCGCGGCACGTCGATGCCGGCAATCGCTTCGTTTGCCATCATGGTGACCTGGGCAACCGTCATGTCCCGATTCACGCCGGTGATGTCGATGGTGGGCTGCAGATTTTCGCGGGTTATGAATGGGCGCTGCCGAACCACCTGTGTATCGGCCAGGGCGCGCAACGGAACGGGGCCGAAGGCGCTGCCGACATACGTTTGTTCGAGCGCCTCGACCCTGTCGCGCGCCGGCAGGTCGTATTGAACCCGCACGGGAATGTCGAGGAAATCGGCGAGCCGCATCGGCGTGGCGGGGACACCCTGCACGGCCACATTCAAATCGGTCGCCACCGTGGCAGGTGAGGTTTTGTAGAGAAGCGCCAGTGCCGGGTCGACGCGGACATCCACCTGTTTTTCATCGAAATGCCAACTGCGCCGGAGATCACTGAGGCCGCGGATTTTTTGCAAGCGGCCAAGGGCTTCTTCGGCGAGCCGGTCCAGGACACGCGGGTTTGGGCCGCTGATGATGAAGTTCAGAGGGGCCTTGGTGGTAGCCATGGGGGTGGCGCCATACTCGCTGACCCGGAAGCTCTTGATGCCCGGCAGCTGGCGCAGTTCTTCGCGCCACCGCGATTCGATTTCCCAGATGGTTTCATCGCGTTGGGTGCGGTCGACCATTTCAACGGTGCAGACTACGGACTGCGCAGTGGCGCCTCCGGCGCCGAACCCGACCGCCCCGGGTTCCGAACCGACTACGGCGGAGAGCTTTTCGATACCGGGCTGCTCATAAATGATTTTTTCCACACGCCGCAGCGTGGTCTGCACTTGGTGCAGGTCGTCGGTGGCCGGCAAATCGAACTCGACAATGACAATGCCTGTATCCATTGGTGGCATGAGTGCGCCGCCGATAAGGGGCGGAATAGTCCTGACGCTGATGACGAAGAAAGCCGCCGCCAGGATCAGCGTTATGGCGCGGTGGTGCAGAGCGAGCTTGAGTATGCCCACATAGAAACGTTGCAGCAATCTCACCAGCGCATCTACGTGGTCTGCGGCGCGCTCGAAAACATTCTTCTTTTCCCGGCGCCGCTTCAGCACTTTAGAGGCGAATAGCGGAATCAAGGTTAGCGCGACGATCAGGGACGCGGCCATGGTGATGGAAATCACCAGACTCAAGCGGCCGATCGTTTTTCCCGCATAGCTGCCTATGAAGATAATCGGAACCAGAACCGCAACGGTGGTCAACATGCCCCCCGTGATCGCCAGAGAGATTTCGCGGGTGCCATCGAGGGAGGCGCGCTGGGCGTCGGGCGTCTTCATTTCGTGGAAGTGGCGGTAAATGTTTTCCAGCGTCACCACCGAAGCGTCGACCACCATGCCCGTGGCTACGATCAGGCCAGACAGCGTGACCATGTTCAGCGTGTAGGGGGTAAACCAGAGAACGCCGAAGGAAAAGAGGAACGCCAGGGGGATGCTGATGCCGACGATCAGGGCGGCGCGTGTTTCGGCCAGGAACAGGAAGATCACGAGCACGGTCAGCAGCACGGCCTGGATGATCGAGGAGACCATGCCTTTCATGTTGATGTCAATCAGCGGTTGCTGGTCTTGAGTGATTTCGAACACGATATCCGGATAGGTGGCGCGCAATTCGGGCAGAAAGTCTTTGATCTCTTTGATGGCGGCGACCGTGTCGCCTCGCTCGGGTTTGATCATGCCCAGGGCGATGGCTTCCGTGCCGTTGCCGTGATAGAGTGAGCGCGGCTCTCGCTCGGCCAATTCGGCGGTGGCGATATCCCCCACACGCAACAGCCCAGCTTCCGGGCGGAGCAGTGGCAGCGTTTCAATGGCCTGAAGATCCTTGAATTCGCCGGTGATCCTCACCAGGTATTCGCTTTTCCTCGTGTAGATATTGCCGGCCGGCGCCGAAACATTCTGTCGCGCCAGCGCGCCCACAACTTCGCCGATGGACAAGTCATGGGCGGCCAGCTTGTCGCGGTCGATACGCACCCGGACTTCCGGACGGTGCGCGCCGAACACATCCACATCGGCCACGCCTTCCAGCCGCAGCAGCTGATCCTGAATCTGGTTCTCGGCCAGCAGGCGGATTTCAGACAGTCTACGGCGGCTGCCTTCGGCCGGCGACAGGGCGAGCGTGAGCAACGGACGAGCCGTGGCATCGCTGAGGCGATACAGTTTCGGTTCGAGCGCCCCCTCGGGGAGATCGGCCCGAATGCGGGCCATGGCGTTCTGGACCTCGAGGATGGCCTGACCAGGGTCTTTGCTGTATTTAAATTCCGCAGCTATTGAGGATACCTGGTCGCGACTGGTGCTGCGGATGTTTTCCAGACCGCCCAGCGTATTGATTTCCTTTTCAATGACCTCGGTGATTTTGTCGCTGATATCGTCTGCGCTGGCGCCGGGCTGCACAGTGATGACCAGCACCTGCGGCGGGAATGTATCCGGAAAAAGATCGGTCGCATTGCGAAAAAAGCCTGTAAGCCCCAACGCTACAACCAGCAGCGCGAGGGCAGCGACGCTGTGGGGATGGCGCAGTGACAACCGGGTGAGGTTCATTGGATCGCCTCCACCTTTTCACCCGAAGAAAGCGTGGCCCAACCCAAGTAAGTGTTCTGCACCAGGCGGGTTCCGCCGGAAATACCCGTAACGGCTGCGGTGTCGTCCGCACGTCCCAGAACTTCCACCTGGCGGGCGGCCAGCTTGCCGTCTTCGACCGCAAATACGTGTGACGCGCCGTCCGGTCCCTGGATGAGCGCCGAAGCGGGCAGCAGCACGCCGCCTATGATGCGCTTGACTACGACTTGCAGCGGAAGATAGGCCCCGGACGGCGGAACGGGACCGGCCTCCCGGTCCAGCCAGGCCTCGGCGCGCAGCATCTTGGCTTTATTCAGAGCAGGATAGACTAGTGAGATTTCGGCGCTTCGGGATACGCCGTTTACCTCAAAGTTTACTGGCAGTCCTTCCCGAATTTCGGGCAAATCCTGCTGGGGGACATCAAACGTGAGTTTGAGCCGTTTGCGGTCCTGCACTTCCACGAGCATTTTTCCCGGTGCGGCCTGGTCGCCCGGGTCGACTGTTCGGCTTGTTACCACACCAGCGATGGGACTGGTGATCCTGTAATAGCGTCGCCGGGTCTCCAGTTCCGCCTGCTGTTTTTTCAATGCTTCCGTCTGGCTGCTGATAGCCTGTGTTTTTTGCCGGGCCGCCTCCAGATTGCCCTTGACCTCGGCCGCTTTTTGTGCGGTTTGTTCCGCCTCCGACCCTGGGATGGAACCGTTTGCAGCAAGCTTCTGGTCGCGTTGTTTCTCGGTCTGCCAGAACTGGTTGGATTCGACCAGCGCCTCGATTGTCGCCCGGTTGCCTGCAAGATTTGCTGCCGCTTCTTCAATACGTGCTTTGACGGCGGCAATGCTATGCTCAATCTCCTCGGAATCCAGTTCGAGCAGCACATCGCTCGCACGCACAAGATCGCCTTCGTCCACAAGCGCTGAGATTACATTGGCCGTGACCCGTGCTGAAAGGCGCGCCTCCTCAAACGGTTCAACCACGGCGAGGTAATCGCGCGTCACGGTCAGTTCGCCCGGTCCGGCCGTGGTCACGGCGACAGCCCGGGGCCTGTCGCTGAATGCGGGCGTCTGCTCCAACTGAGCTTCCTTATTCCGAACCAACAGCATGGCACCCGCGGCAATGGCCGCTACGAGCACCAAAGGTGTTATGCTTCGGATCGTTTTTCGCATGTTTACCCTATAGGCTTTGATGGTTTTTTCAATCCACGCTGCGAGGTTCGCCCAGACCGCAGCGCCCGAAAAAGACGTCACCGTTGTTCTCCCATCGCCAATGCAAGTTCCGCTTGGGCTACGTTCGTATCCGCCAGGGCACGGTAATACGTCGTCTGGGTATTGAGCAGCGCCGCCTGCGCGTCAAGCACGTCCACAATGGCGCCTTTGCCGAAGTCATATTTTTCGCGCTCGATTCGGAGGCTTTCCTCGGCTTCGGCGATGCTCTTTCGAGTTACGGCGACACGTTCGCGCGCCGACTCGAGATTGAGTGTCGCTGTTTTCACTGCAAGGCGGATTTGCAACTCGAGTTTGCGCAGGCGCTGCTGTGCGGCATGCAACTTCGCGCGTTCTCTGGCAACCCGCGCGCGAAGTCTTCCCCCCTCGAATAGCGGAATGTCCACTGTGATGCCGACGCGGCCTGCGTCTTCAAAACTGTCCGCGTTATCGGCCGTATTCTCGGACAAGCGCAATGAATTCAACCCGTTAGCGCCGTAGGTACGGGTTAATGTGCGGCCGCCGGAAAGGGGCGTTGTTTGCGCGAAAGTGGCATTACCGTTCGCATCAACGGTCGCCGATCTGGAACCGGAACTTGGTTGGGCGCCCGATCCGTCGAACCCCCAAGTGCCTCCGTACATGGCTTCGAGCGCGATCTGTGGTTCTCGTGCGCCGCGGGCAACGTCCACGCGCCGGGCTTGCGCTTCGAGCGTGGCCGCGGCCGCGGCATAGTCCGCCCGCTGATTAAGCGCATGTTCCATAGCGGTGTCAATGCTGACGACCTCGGGCATGGCAAGGACGTCGGCGATGTCCAACATGGAAGCGTTGTCCTCAGCCAGCCCCATCAAGTTGGAGAGTAAGCGTAATTGGATCTCAAGCACGTTTTTTTCCTGGATCAACCGCTGATCGAGGTCGGCCAAACGGACTTCCGTGCGCAGACGATCCACTTTGGCGGCTTTCTGAGCGTCAATGAGGTTCTGCACGCGGGCGACATGTTCTGCAAGCGCTTTTCGCGAGAATTCCAGCGATTCGATGACGTGCCGTTGCGCCAATATGGCGTAATAGGTGCTGCTCACGTTGAAGACCAATTCGTGCCGGGTGCGGGCGAGCGTGTGCTCCGCCGCGCGCGCCAGCAGTTCCACAGCGCGGATTTCGTTCACAAGCTGGCCGCCGGTATACAGAGGCAGACGCAGCACCAGACCGGTGGACGCCAGATCTTGTGTGAAGTAGGTGACGCCGCCCGCTTCCAGCGGGGGCGATACACGGGTGTTGTCCTGATAGTGAAAATAGCTGCCCGTGAGATGCACATTGGGCCAGCGGGCACCGGCCTGAACACGTTTTTCCGCAGACGCAGCCTCGGAATCATACCATTCAGCGGCCACCTCGGGATTGTTCTGCAACGCGAGGGCGACACAGCGTTCGAGGGGCAACGCGCCTTCCGGGAGTTTCTCCAAACCCTTTTCTGGAGGAGGAGTTACACGCTCCTTTGCCCGCGCTTGTTCCGGTGCCAGCATCGTGAGGTTGGTTCCCTCATAACTGTCGGTGGGCCGGATGGTGGTACACGCCGGAAGCAGGCACACAAACAGGGCCGCCGACACCGATATTGCCATGAAGAACCGCGGGCCGCAGGCAAGAAAAGATTGCGCCCGTGGCACCCCCGATTTATTCAGCGTTATGAGAATCTCTTCACGTCGTGACATGTTGTACCTTCCTCGTTTCTTCTCAGAAGAAAAACCCGAACAGTACTCCGCTAATCGTGGCCATGACGATCACGAGCAGCACAAATACA